>NZ_JBFAPC010000049.1:0-35015 GCF_040675535.1 Patulibacter sp. NPDC049589
CTCGGAGTCCGCGCTGAAGGGCGCGCACTTCATCGAGCTCTGCGACCAGCGGAAGATCCCGCTGATCTTCCTGCAGAACATCACGGGCTTCATGGACGACGGCGCCGGCGCCCGCCCCGGCGCCGCGGACCACGTCCGGCGGCGACGCGGCGAGGAAGACCGCCGCGAGGAGGAGCATCGCGGCGAGACCGGGCAGCACGAACGCGAGCCCGCCGACGAGGCCGCCGGCGGTCCCGCGGACGCTCCACGCGGTGAGGATCGCGAGCTGGCTGGACGCCGGGCCCGGCAGCAGGTTCGTGGCCGCGATCGCGTCCTCGAACGCGTCGTCCTCGATCCAGCCCTCGCGCTCCACGCAGAGCTCGCGCAGCATCGCGACGTGGACCGGCGGGCCGCCGAACCCGAGGCAGCCGATCCGGCCCCAGCGTGCGGCGACGGTCCGCAGCGATATGTCGCGCGGCGGCGTCACCAGGCGGTCAGCGTAAGCCCCGGCGCGGCGGGGGATGTGTCCGCCGTGTGCGGGGCCGTCGTGGTGTCCCGTCGATCCGCGGCGTCGCGCCCGGGGCGCTGGAGCGCGAGGGGATCGTCGTCCGGCAGCTCTACTGCGAGCGGCCGCCCCGCTACGACTACGTGCTCACGCCCGCGGGCGAGGAGCTGATGCCGATCCTCGAGGCCCTGAAGCAGTGGGGCGACCGCCACGGCTTCCAGCGGCTGGGCGTCTCGGAACGGGCCTGACCCGGCCCGGAGCTCGGCCCCGGGAACGCGGAAGGCCCGCCGATGGCGGGCCTTCGCGTCGAGACCTTCCCAGCGACGGTGTACTGGTTGGGGATCACCTTCCGGGGCGTCAGGTGGTTGCGGCGTCTCGCAGGTCCCGTTGGGTGAAGATGGAGCGAAGCGCCAGTCCGTGCCGTGCGAGGCGTTCGCGACCTCCGGCCTGCCGGTCGATGACGCAGGCCACGTGCTCGACGGTTGCCCCGAGCTCACGCAGCGCGGCGCAGGACTCGATGACCTGACCCCCCGATGTCACGACGTCCTCGATGACGACGATTCGGCGGCCCGATACGTCGCCTCCTTCGGCCAGATTGCACGTTCCGTAGGTCTTGGGTTCCTTCCTGACGAAGAGCGTCGGAAGGCCCGTGATCTGCGAGGTGACGGTCGCGAGAGGAACGCCGCCGAGCTCGAGGCCTGCGAGTGCGTCAGCACCGTCGGGGACGAGGATCGCCAGGCGCTCGGCCAGGTCGCGCAACAGCTGTGGGTCGGCCTCGAAGCGGTACTTGTCGAAGTACACCGTGCTCAGCGCTCCGGACCGCAGGCGAAACTCGCCGGTGAGATGCGCGCACTCGAAGACGCGCCGGGCGAGAGAACCGTCGATTCCAGACACGGACTCAGACTACGCCCGCGAGCAGACCCTCAGGAGCTCTGACGCACGGGCTCATCCAGGGGAAGCTGCGCGAGGCGCGGCGGCAGATCGGCCCGGCCCGACACCCCGAGCTTGCGATAGGAGCGCGTGAGGTGCTGCTCCACCGTGCTGGTGGTGATGTAGAGCTTGCGCGCGATCTCGCGATTGGTCAGGCCCGCGGCAGCCAGGCTCGCCACCTGGACCTCCGCTGAGGAGAGGGCGCTCAGCTCGACATCGGGCGCCCCCTGGAGCGGCTGTGAACCGGAGGTGGCGTGCGTCGACAGCCGGCGGTGGAGCGGCCAGGCATGCGCCTGCTCGGCCAGGTGCGCCGCGCGCCGTCGCTGCGTCCGGGCCCGGCGGGCGTCACCCCGTTCGTGGTGGGATTCGCCGAGATCGGCGTGCGCCCAGGCGAGCTGTACCCGGTCGGCGGTTCCCTGTAGCGCCTCGGTCGCCTCCTTCAGGAGCTCCAGACGCTCCCGCGGTCCCGCGGTGGCGGCAAGTGCCCGCAGCGCGATTCCCCGGGTCCGGGGGCGATCGGCCCCCGGGCGTTCCAGCTGCTCGGCGGCGAGCGTCGCCGCCTCACGGGTGCAGCCCAGACGGAGGAACGCCTCGACGGCGGCCGACCGCCACGGGAGGAACGCGGGCACGTCGACGCCCCAGTCGGTCAGCATGCGCCCGCAGGCCAAGAGATCTTCGAGAGCGGCGTTGAGATGGCCCTGGGCGAGGTGGAGCTGACCGCGGGCGTAGAGGTACTCGGCCCCGTACCGGGTGTCGAACATCGACTCGGGCACGGCGACGTCGAGGTCGTCGAGGCTCTCGAGCGTGCCCATCGCCGTCGTGGCCAGGATCAGGGTGGCGAGCGGTGAGCCGATGGCCACGCCCCAACTCCAGGTCGGGATCGCCGCCAGGGCGTCACGGGCATACCGCTCGGCGCCCGGGAGATCCCCCTGCCGGAGGGCGGCCTCGGCCCGGATTCCTCCGAGGGTCGCCGTCCAGGTGGCGGCACGCCGCGCTCCGGCCTCCTCCAACAGCCGGTCGCACCACTGCATGGCCTCGGCGGGCTGGTCGACGTAGATGAGCACGTAGAGCGCGCACTCGATCGGGCACAGCGTCGCATCGTCCAGCGAGAGGGCCTCGAGGGCCCAGGTCGCCGTGCGCGCGGCCTCGGCGCTCGGCCCGTGGTGCATCACGTGGGACAGGGCCGCCATCGCCCCCAGACCGGGACTGGCGGTTGCTGACGGGAGGTCGACGAGCGACGACCAGTCTTCGATCCACGGCTGCTCGACGAGCAGCGACGGCTGGTAGCTGCGCAGCCAGAGGTGAGTGACCTGGAACTCGACACTGGCCTGCGGAGCGAGGGGATCCGAGGTCAGCCGTTCGAGGGCCTCGATCGCCTCGGCCTGCCGGCCCTGCCAGAGCAGCGGCTTGACCAGGTGCAGGCACCGCGACGGTGCGAGCCGTCCCTCCGAGAGCGCCACGGTGAGCGAGCGGATGTGACGGAGCGCCGCGCCGGGGTTGTTGCGCCACTCGATGCGAGCGCGCTGCATGGTGATGCTGGCCTGCTGGTCGTCGTTCACGCAGGCGTCGTAGGCCAGGTCCAGGCAGCGGGCGGCGAACCGGATGTCATCTGCGCGGAGGGCCGAGCGACTGGCATCCTGGAGGATGTCCAGAGCCCACGGCTCGCTCGCGTCCTCTGCGGCCACGAGGTGGACGGCGATCTTGTCGGCGCCCACGCCGTCCCGGTACAGCAGATCGGCGGCGCGACGGTGGAGCGCTCGCGTCTCCTCGGAGGACGTGTCGGTCAAGACGGCCTGCCGCAGCCGTGCGTGAGGCAGGCGGCCCGCGTGCAGGAGCCCCCCGGATTCCAGGGTCCGCGCCAGTCGGCCGACGGCGTCGAGTGGCATCTCCGCCACGGCGGGCAGGAAGGCCATCGAGGACGAGCTCTCCAGAACGGCGGTCGCCCGGACGAGGTGAGCAGCGCGCGGGTCGGCTCGCCGCAGGCAGGAGAGGTACGCCTGTCCGTACCGGTCTCCGGGGACCGGCTCGGGGGCCCGGGTCTGCGAGCGGTCTGCGGCGAGGAGATGATCCTCGGCCAGGGCACGTACGAGGAGGGGATTTCCGCCCGTGAACGATGCCCACTCCGGGTTCGCGACGGCGGGCGCGTCCGCTCCGAGGATCTCGGCCAGCTGGGCGGAGACCTGTTCGGGCGAGAGGGAGGAGACGGGGATCCGCCGTTCGGGCGCGTGCCCGATCAGCTGTTGCACGAGCCCGCCGCCCAACGTCCCGGACTCTGCCGCGCTGTCGGCGTGGGTGACGACCAGGAGCACGCGGCTGTCGCGGATCTGCGAGCAGACGAAGCGCAGGCAGTCGAGCGAGGGGCGATCGATGAACTCGACATCGTCGACGGCCAGCACCAGCGGCGTATGGGCGGCGAACGCCTCCAGGCCGTTCCAGAGCTGCTTCATGGCCGGCGCGTCGTAGACGGCGCGGAGCGCCGGGGCGGCGGATAGGGGTCGCGCCGGGGCGACGCCGAGCAGGGCGGCCCGCGAGCGATCGCCGCCGAGCGTCGCCGGGGCGTCGAGCAGGAGCTGATCGATGACCCCGAGCGGGCGGTGGCGCTCGCGCTGCGAGGCCACCGCGCTGAGCGCGACGCCGCCGGAGGCGGTGACGGCGGACAGGAAGGCGCGGAGGATCGAGCTCTTGCCGCTGCCCGCCGCACCGGTCAGCACGGCGACCGCGCCGACGCCCTTCAGGCACTCGTCGAAGCGCTCGACGAGCTCGTCGCACTCCCGCGATCCGTGCCGTGGGCGCAGGCTGGCAGAGGGGGACGAAGGGTCGTGGGCCAGTGCCATGCCGTGATTTTATGCAGATACTTGATTGGGAATGAGCAGTTTGGCGCGTCGGCTGTCGAGCCGGGCTCCGGAGCACGAAGCCCGAGAGAACGCCTGCGGCTCCACGCGGGCCCGCGACGGGCTCGCGGAAAGTGAAGGGTCCTAGGGGTGGGCGTAGGGGTGGCAGCCGGCCGGCGCTCGTAGCCATCATGGCCCTATGCGGTCTACGGCTTCCGGCAAGAAGCTTCGCGAGACGGACATCGCAGTCAACGCCCTCTCCCGGGACCGAGCACCCGAGGGGACCGATACGAAACACCTCGAACCGAGAACGGAGTCAGCATGACCTCCAACCACCCCGGGCTGTCCGCGGCCGACATCCTCAGCATCGAACAGACGCTGGCGCTCTTCCCGCACATCTTCGACAACGACAACGGCAGCGACCTGGACCTCCTGTTCACGCCCGACGTCGTGATCGAGACCGAGAAGGCACGATCCGTCGAAGGACTGGAGGCCGTCCGGGCCTGGGTCGCCGCCAAGACGGCGGCCGCGCCGGATCACCAGACGCTGAACGTGGTCGTCTTCGTCGCCGAGGACGGCAGCGTCCGGGCCCGCAGCCGGTACCTGCGGATCACCCCGACCGGCGAGACCAGCAACGGAGACTTCCTGGACGTGCTCGTGCAGACACCTCGGGGGTGGCGGATCGCGCGGCGGACGACGATCAGCCGGTTCCCCGTGCGCTCGGTGCGCGAGGACGGCACCGCGCTCCGTGACGAGTGGCTGCCGCGAGCGACCGGAGTGCGGTCGTGAGCGGGACGCTGCCGGCCGCCGAGGTCATCGAGATCCGCAACGCGATCGCGCTGTTCGCGCACGTCTTCGACAACGACCTGGTGGACGACATGGGACTCGTCTTCTCCGAGGACATGGTCGTCGAGTCGGTCCTCGGTCAGGGGTATTCGATTCCGGGGCTGGAGGCGGGCAAGGACTTCCTCCGCCGGCGCCGGCCCGAGACCGCCGATCACCACACGGTCGACACCGTCCTCTTCTGGGACGACGCCGAGCACGTGTCGGCACGCAGCCGCTACCTGGCCGTCCGCGCCGACGGGGGGATCAACAGCGGCGACTACTTCGACATCCTGGTCAAGACGCCGGAGGGCTGGCGCATCCAGTACCGCCTGAGCGTCCCGCGGACCCCCGACGGACCCCGTGCGCCCGTGGACGCGTCGTTTCTCGCCAACTGGCGGCCATCGGCGGCGCGGCTGCCGCTGAGGATCGCGTGACGGCGACGTCCCGGTTCAGGGTGCTCGATCCTGCCGCTCCCCGGCCGTGCTCAGGGCGCTTGTGCCCGGCGAGGTCCGGGCGATCGAGCGCTTCGGCGACGATCCGGCCGCGAGCGTGTTCCCGGAGGAGTTCGTGGCGGTCCGCCACGCGGTGGAGACCCGGCGCCGGGAGTTCGTCACCGGCCGGGCCTGTGCGCACCGGGCGCTGGCCGCGCTCGGCGTGCCGGTGGTGCCGATCATGTCGGGCCCCAACCGCGAGCCGCTGTGGCCCGAGGGCGTCGTCGGCAGCATCACCCACGGCAGCGGCTAGGTGGCTGGACTTCTCCGACGCCGACATCACGTTCGGACGGGGCACCCGGCGGTTCCTCGCTCGCCTGCACGTGCCCGGCCCCACCGACGAGCGTGCGGAGCCCTACTGCTTCCACGGCGAGTGGACGGCCAGCGCGCAGCACCTGGTCACCGCGGTGGTCATCCCCCGGGAGTGACGCCGGGGAGGGCGGAGATCAGGGCCCGGGTGTAGTCGTGCTGCGGCGTGCTGAAGAGCTGCTCGACCGGGCCCGACTCGACCACGGCGCCGTCCTTCATCACCAGCACGCGGTCGCAGATCTGGTGGATCACGCCGAGGTCGTGGGAGATGAACAGCAGCGCGACGCCGAGATCCCGCTGCAGCCGCGTGAAGAGGTCGAGGATCTGGGCCTGGACCGACACGTCCAGGGCGGACACCGGCTCGTCGCAGACGAGCACCTCGGGCCCGGGGGCGATCGCCCGCGCGATCGCCACCCGCTGGCGCTGGCCGCCCGACAGGCTGGCGCCGCGGCGCTGGAGGTCGCCGTGGTCCAGGCCGACCTGGCGCAGCAGCGCGACGATCTGGTCGCGGACGGCGGCGGCCCCCCGCCGGCTCGTCCGGCCCAGCGCCTCGCCGATGATCTGCTCGACGCTGTAGCGCGGGTCGAACGAGCTCAACGCGTCCTGGTGCACGATCTGGATCCTGCTCCGACGCGGGCGGCGTTCGCGTTCGCTGACGCCGCTCCACGGGGTGTCGTCGAGCCGGACCTCCCCGGCGTCCGGGTCCAGCATGCCGAGCACGATGTCGGCGGTCGTCGTCTTGCCCGAGCCGGACTCGCCCACGACGCCGAGCGCCTCGCCGGCGTGCACGGTGAACGAGACCCGGTCGACCGCCGCCCGCCACGAGCCACCCGGGGAGCGGAACCGCTTCGAGATCTCCCGGGCCTCGAGGACCGGCCGCGTCGCGGCGACGCCGGGCCGCGCCGGAGAGTCCTCGGGCGTCGCGGCCTCGAGGGCGTACTCGCCGGCGTGCCAGCAGCGCGCCGAGCGTCCCGCCGCCTGGGGGACGGGCGGCGGCAGCTCGCTCCGGCAGCGGTCGTCGGCCAGCGCGCAGCGGCCCGCGTAGGGGCATCCGGGACCGGTCGACGGGGGCGCCAGCAGACCCCCGGGCCGCGTGCCCGCGGCGACCGCCGCGCCGCTCCGGCCGAACGCCGGCACGGCCGCGAGCAGGTCGGCGGTGTAGGGGTGGGCGGGCCGCGAGAGGATCTCGTCGGTCGGTCCCTCCTCGACGATCAGGCCCGCGTACATGACGGCGACCCGGTCGGCGAGCCGGGCGACCACGGCGATGTCGTGGCTGATCAGCAGGACCGCGGTGCCCGCGGCCTTCTTCGCCGCCAGCAGGTCGAGGACCTGCGCCTGGACGGTCACGTCCAGGGCGGTGGTGGGCTCGTCGGCGATGACCAGCGACGGGCCGGCGACGATCGCGGAGGCGATCAGCGCCCGCTGGCGCAGCCCGCCCGACAGCTCGTGGGGGTACTGGCGCGCGCGGACCTCCGGATCGGGGATCCCGACGGCGCGGAGCTCGTCCCGGGCCGCCTTCGCGAGTCCCTCGCCGCGCAGCGAGCGATGCACCAGGAGCGCCTCGCCGACCTCGTCCCCGACCCGCCGCAGCGGATCCAGCGAGGTCAGGGCGTCCTGCAGGACGAAGCCGATCCGCGCGCCGCGGAGACGCCGCCATGCGGTCCGGCTGAGCCGTCCGAGGTCCTGGCCCTCGAACTCGAGGGTGGACGCCGTCACCTGCGCTGTGTCGCCCGCCAGGCCGACGAGCGACCTGGCGGTGACGCTCTTGCCCGACCCGGACTCGCCGACGATCGCGAGGCACTCGCCACTGTCGACCGTCAGGGAGACCTCCCGGACGGCGTGGACCGGCGCGGTGCCGCGGCCGGCGGGGAACCGCACCGAGAGGCCGTCGACCTCGAGCAGTCGGGACGTGGTCCCGGGGTCGAGGACCGCCGGGCTCTCCTGGATCAGTGTCACCGGCCGCTGCCCTTCGCTCGTTGTTGCATGGCGCGGCCTACGACGCTCAGGGCCACGACGGTCAGGGTGATGGCCAGGCCCGGCGCCACGGGCAGCCACCAGTCGGCCTGGAGGTATCCCCGGGTCTCGGCCAGCATCGAGCCCCAGTCGGGGGAGGAGGCCGACCCGCCGAGACCCAGGAAGCTCAGCGATGCCCCGGCGATGATCGCTCCGCCGACGTTCATGGTGGCGATCACGAGGACCGACGGGCCGACGTTGGGCAGGACGTGTCCCACCACGATCCGTAGCGGGGAGACCCCGAGCCCGCGGGCGCTGGACACGTACAGGCTGGAGGCCACGACCTTGGCCTGGATCCGGACGATGCGGGCGAAGATCGGCATCAGCGACAGGCCGATCGCCAGCAGGACGTTCTCCTGCCCGGGGCCGAGCACGCTGACGACGACCAGCGCGAGCAGGAGCGACGGGAAGGCCATGAGGATGTCGGCGATCCGCATGGTCACCTCGTCCGCGATCCGCCCGCCGAGCGCGGCGACGAGCCCCCAGAGCGCTCCCCCGGCGGCCGCCAGGGCGGTGCCGCCCAATCCGATCAGCAGCGAGGTCCGCGTGCCGTGGACGAGCCGGGCGAAGGTGTCGCGCCCGAGCTGGTCGGTGCCGAGCAGGTGCGTCGGGCTCGGTCCGCGGAACGCGGCGCCCAGGTCGGGCTGGTTGGGGTGGGACGCGAAGGCGCTCGGCCAGACGGCCGCGACGGCGAGCAGGGCGAGCAGCAGTGCCGCGGCGACGACGGAGGGTCGTCGCGCGCGGAGGTTGCCGGTCACCAGCAGGCCGGATGCGGCGCGGCCGGGGTCCGGCTCGTGGGTGATGTCGAGGGTGCTCATGCGGGCTGGCGACGCAGTCGCGGGTCGACGGCCAGGTACAGGCCGTCGACGACGAAGTTGACGAGGACGAAGACCACGGCGACGAAGACGACGACCCCGGTGACGACCGGCAGGTCGCGCCCCTCGACCGCCGCGACGAGCGTCTGGCCGAGACCGTCGCGTGCGAAGACCTGCTCGATCACGACGACCCCGCCGAAGAGCTGCCCGACGATCCAGCTCGACAGGGTGAGGACGGGCGGCGCCGTGTGCTTGAGCAGGTGGCGGGACCGCAGACGGGACTCCGACACGCCGCGGGCCCGGACCGTCAGGGCGAAGGGCTGGACCAGGGCCTGCTCCATCTCCTCGCGCATGACCAGGGAGGTCGATCCGGCCACCGGCAGGGCCAGGGTGATCCACGGCAGCACCAGGGACGAGACGCCGTCGTTGCCGATCACGGGGAAGAGGTGCAGGTCGAAGGAGAACAGCGACAGCAGCACGAGCCCGATCCAGAAGCCGGGGGTCGAGACCGCCAGCAGCTCGAGGCAGCGTGCGGCGCCGGCCGCCCGGGGACGTCCCGCGGTGGCCAGGGCGACCGCGACGCCGACGAGCGCGCCGATGATGGCACCGCCGGCCGCCAGCTCCGCGCTGGCGGCCGCCTGGCTGGAGAGGATCGATCCCACCGGCTGATGCAGCTGGTAGGAGTCACCGAAGTCCCCCCGCAGCAGTCGTCCCAGGAACGTCAGGTACTGGGTGACGATGCTCTTGTCGAACCCGTACGTCCGCTCGACCGCGCGGAGGGTGGCCTCGCTGGGGTAGTTGTTGCCCCCGCCGGCGATGACCAGCGCCGGGTTGCCCGGCAGCAGCTGCAGGGCGACGAACGACGTCGTCGCGGCACCCCAGATGACCAGGATGCCGAGCCAGAGCCGCCGGACGACCCAACGTCGGTAGTGCATCGTCCGGCCGCCCGTTCCTCAGTCGTCCAGCCAGGCCGAGTAGAACAGCGGGTAGCCGCTGACGTCGGAGGCGACGCCCTTGACCGTCTTCGAGAACCCGGCGATGGAGACGTTGTCGTGGAGCGGCAGCTGGAATGCGTTGCTGAGGATGTACTTCTGCGCCGCGCTGTAGTCGGCCGCCAGCTTGGTGGGCTCGCTGCTCACCAGGCCGTCGTTCAGCCACCCGTCCAGCTGCGGGCTCGCGACGAGCGAGGTGTTGCCGCCGCCGGTGAGGAAGGTCTGCTTGGCCCCGTACAGGAACCGCAGGATGTCCGGGTCGGCGCGGCCGCCGCCGGCGTCGATCACCGAGTACTTCGTCTTCTTGACGGCGTCGATGTAGGCACCGACGTCGAGGCTCGGACGGCGCAGGTCGATGCCTGCGGCCTTGGCGTTGGCGACGATCCCCTGGCCGAGCGTGTTGTCGCTGGCGCTCTCGTTGACCGCGAGGGTGGGCCACTCCACCGTCAGCTGCTTGCCGTCCTTGGTCCGGTACCCGCTGGAGTTGACCGTCGTCCAGCCCGCCTCGTCCAGGAGCCGCTTCGCGGTGGCGAGGTCGAAGCCCTGCAGCTCCTGACCGGCCGACGCGTCGTGGTAGGCCGTGGTCGGTCCCAGGGGGTTGGTCGCGGCCGGGAACTGGCCGAAGTACACCGTCTTGATCAGCGTCTTGACGTCGATCGCGGCGGACAGCGCCTTGCGGACGCGGACGTCCGCCAGCGGACCGCTCTTGACCTGGAAGTAGAGGCTGTAGCTGTTGCCGGGCTGCGGGACGCTGAGGACCTGGGCCGAGGAGCTGGACTTCAGGGAGGCGACGTCCGAGGGCGGCACGGCCGCGATGCCCTGGACCTGGTTGCTGGTCAGCGCGCCGTAGCGGGTCTGGTCCTCGCTGATCAGCTGGAAGTTGAGGCGGTCCAGGTACGCCGCCCCGGTGTGCTTGGCGTTCGAGGGCGCGCTGGCGTAGCTCGCGGCGCGGTTCAGGGTGACGTTCTTCTTGTTCACCCAGGAGCCGTACTTGAACGGTCCGGTGCCCACGGGGGCGTACTTGCCGACGGGGAGCGCCAGCGCCTTCGGGCTCTGGATCCCGAGGTAGGCGGTGGAGAGCGCCTGGAGCAGCGGCCGGAACGGCGCGGACAGACGGATCTGCACCTGGTCGGGGGCGATGACCTTGGAGCCCTCGTAGGTGGGCAGCAGCGACGCCGCGTACTGGGAGGCGGTCTTCGGGTCGACGACGTGGTCCAGGCTGGCCTTGACCGCCGCGGCGGTGAACGGCGTCCCGTCGTGGAAGGTGACCCCCCGACGCAGGTGGAACGTGTACGTCTTGCCGTCGGGCGAGGTCGTCCACCGCGTGGCGAGCCACGGTCCGAAGCTGCTCGGTCCGGTCTGGACGACGAGGGAGTCGAAGATGTTGCGGTCGATCAGCGCGGTGACGCTCTGGGCGCTGACCGCCGGGTCGAGGGTGAGCTGCGTCTTGTCGACCGCATAGGTCAGCGCTCCTCCCGACTGCGGTGCCTGGGTGGTGGCCGAGGCCTGCTGCGAGCCGGATTGACTGCTGCCGCAGGCGCTCAGCGCCAGCGAGCCGACGATGACCGCGGCGGCGATGGAGACGCGACCCCTGGTGCCGGTCCGGGGCGCTTCGCGTCCGTGGTGGGCCGAGCGTTGCGACGCACTGAGTTGCATTGGTTCACTTCGGTGGAGAGCGGGCAGGATGCGACCTGCAGCGTGGGGCTCCGGCGCCGTCACGTCTACCCCTACGCCACCCCTAGCCGCCCCTAACGTCGTCCGGGAGGCGAGCAGGGGTCGCGGTCGTTCGGGTGAGGCCAGCTCGGAGGTGGAGCGCCCACCCCTGATCGGCCCGAGCGTCGCGGGCCACCTCGCCCGACCCGCATGCCGCCACGGCTCGCCAGATCGCCGTGGCAGAGGAGCGCGATGACGTCGACCTCGTGATGTCCCTCGCGTTCGCCGCCGGCGACCGTCGCGTGTACGACGGCGCGCGCACTGCCGCCGCGGACCTCGTCCTGGATCGCGACGGCGATGCTGTGAAGGCCGACCATCTGCGGATCGCCGGCCGGCTCATCGACCGCGTCGAGCACCGCGACGGCGATCCTCGCTCGCACCGTCGCGAGTCGCTCGCCGATCGGATCGCCGCAGAACGCAAGGCGGCCAGCAAGGCCGAGCGATGCCGACCCCGTCCCCGACAACGCGAAGGGCCCGCCGAAGCGGGCCTTCCGTACAGGAGCCTCCCAGCGGACTCGAACCGCTGACCCCTTCATTACGAGGGTGGCCTAGCGTTGCGAACTGGTAGCGCGGGTTGCGTGAAGTCCCTGGAAAACGGCCTCTTTCTTGAAGCACGCGAAATCCTGCAAAACAGCAATTTGCGTTCTGATGTGTACTCAGTGTGTACTGAGATCGGCCCGGTGATCGGCCTCTCTGGGGACGCTGGTCCGGTCTGCCGTATGACGCCCCGGCCGGCGAGCCATGCTCGGATGGGCATTCGAAACACCGAGCATGCGTTCGCGCCAGACGGCCCGCAACAACGAGGGCATCGGCGGTCCGGTCGCGTCGATGGACGGGCCACCGGCAGCATCTACAAGATCTTCGGTGGTGGGCATCGTCGCGCGCGACCGCTGACCCCGCCGCGCAGCCACGCCTGCCGCCGAGCGGGTTGCTCGGCGAGCCGCCGGTCAGCGGTGCCCCGGGCCTCGCGGGCTTTCCGCCGCGGCTGGTCGGACGGGGTGTCCCTTCACGGAAGTGTCGCGGGCTATGCTCCGCCGACGTGGCCCCAGGAGGGTCGCTGGTGTGCCGGGAAGACTGGTCGGCGAGTCTTGTTGTCGACCCCTTTGGAGGCCGTGGCACATGTGTACCGCTCCCGGACCGTCGCGTTCGTCGAACGCCCCCCTTACGATCCTCGTCCGCTCGCGGAGGCCCCGGTGATGGCCTTCCGGGCGACTGCCGCCCCGCGGTGGCAGGATCACGACCCGCACGGGCGAGCGACGGTGGCGGTGCAGGACGCACGGCAGCTGGGTCCCGGCGACGCCGCCGAGCGGTTCGCGGCCGTCGCGGGCGTGCCGACCACCGATGTCCGCGCGTGGAAGCGACACGTCGAGGTCTTCACGCTCGCCCAGCGGTGGGCCACGGCCAGACGCGCCGACGTCCACGACGAAGACGTCCGCGACGACGAGACGGCGCGCGTCTCCCCGCCCCCGGGGTGGTCCCCGCCGGAGTGGCAGCCGTCTTGGCGCTTCGTGTCGCGTGCCCACCCCGCCGGCCGGCCGGTCTGGGTCTGCGGGCTCCGGGGCGGCGACGCGCCGAGGCGCCCGTGAGGCGGGTGCGCGGGCTGACCGTCGGCCGCGTCGGCTCCTGGCCGGCCCTCCGGTCGCCGATCACCGGCGGGGTGCTGCTCCTGGCCGCCGTGCTGCTGGCGCTGCTCTGGGCCAACGTCCTGTCGGGCGCGGGCTACGAGGGCGTGTGGCGGACCGAGCTGACCGTCGGGGTGGGGGACCTGTCGATCACGGAGGACCTCCGGCACTGGATCAACGACGGGCTCATGGCCTTGTTCTTCCTCGTGCTCGGGCTGGAGGTCAAGCACGAGTTCGTCGCCGGGTCCTTGCGCGACCCGCGGGCGGCCGCGGTCCCGATCGCCGCGGCGATCGGCGGGGCGGTGCTGCCGGCGGTGATCTACGTCGCCTTCACCGTGGGCGGGGCCGGATCGGAGGGCTGGGGGATCCCGATGGCCACCGACGTCGCGTTCGCCATCGCCGTCCTCGCTCTGCTGGGCTCGAGGATCGTCCCGGCGATCAAGACGTTCCTGCTGACGCTGGCGGTCGTCGACGACATCCTCGCCGTCTTGGTCATCGCAGTCTTCTACACCGAGACGATCGTTCCCGGATGGCTGTTCGCGGCGATCCTCGGGCTTGCGGCGATCAAGGTGCTGCAGCGGGCGATGGTCTCGTCGGTCCCCGTCTACGTCCTCATCGGGCTGATCGTCTGGGTCTGCATGCTGGAGTCCGGTGTGCACGCCACGATCGCCGGCGTGGCGCTCGGCCTCATCACCCCTGCGGGATCGTTTCGCGGGCGAGACATCCTGCACGCGCTGAAGGGCCGGATCGAGCCGGTGACCGCCCTGGTCATCGTGCCGCTGTTCGCCCTAGCGAACGCCGGGGTCGTCCTCACCGGTGGGGTCGTCGGTGACGCCGCCTCCAGCGGCGTCGCGCTCGGCGTGCTGGTCGGGCTCGTGGTCGGCAAGCCCGTCGGAATCACCGTCACGGCCCTGCTCGTCGAGCGGGTCGGGCTCGGCCGCCTGGACCCGGCGATCGGCGTGGCGCACCTCGTCGGGATCGGCGCGTTGGCGGGGATCGGGTTCACCGTCTCGCTGTTCATCTCCGATCTGGCGTTCGACGGGCCCGAGCTCGCGCAGCTCGCCAAGATCGGCGTCTTCGCCGGGTCGCTGATCAGCGGCGTCCTCGGCGCGATCCTGCTCCTGCGGGCCACCCGGCCGCTGATCTCGAGTGGTCCGCCCCCAGCGAAGACCGCTCTCGAGACCGACTGAAGACCTCGACGCCGCCGACCCCCTCGCGGCCTGCAGGGCGGTGGTCGGTTCTACCGCTTGCGTGTCCGGGTGGCTCGGTGAATGTCAACGGCCGCCGCGAGCGCAGCGACGAGGACGGCGAACCCATCGCCATCGGCCTCGTCGGTGCGCTCGTCGGATACTTCATCTTCACCCGCGGGCTCGGCATCGGCGACGACGACGCCTTTGATCTCGGCGGCCTCCTCAGCGCCGTCATCGGCGTGGTCGTCGTGCTCGTCGCCTACCAGGCGATCGCCGGCCGGCGAAGCCGCGCGTAAGAGCGTCCAGCGGGAACGGGCGCGCTGTCGCCTGCAATGTCGGGATCCGGGTGTGACGAGGCCCACCCGGACCCCGACGGGGAACTCCTGGTATCGAGGACGCAATACGCAGCCTGTACGCGACGCTCCAGATCACACTGGAAACCTCGGAGCAGCTCGCGCTCGACATGCGATCGCAGGGCGCCCGGGCCTCGCACCGACGACGACTGGTGGGCCGCGGGGCCGAGAAGCGACGTAGGCCGCGCGCGGTGGACCGGCTCCCAGGAACGCCCCGGTGACCGGTGCGTGAGCGGCGGCGGGCTAGTGTCAGGCGATGAACGCTTTGCGGACCCCGGACGAGCGCTTCGACGGACTGGAGGGCTGGCCGTTTCGCCCGCACTACGCCGACGTCGAGGCCGAGGGGTCCGGGCCGCTCCGGATGGCGTACGTCGACGAGGGGCCGGCGGATGGTCCCGTCGTGGTCCTGCTGCACGGCGAGCCGAGCTGGTCCTACCTCTACCGGCACATGATCGGGCCGCTGGCGGCCGCGGGCCTGCGGGTGATCGCCCCGGACCTGGTCGGCTTCGGACGGTCCGACAAGCCTGCCGGTCGCGAGGACTACACCTACGCCCGGCACGTCGGATGGGTGCAGGACCTCCTTTTCGGCACGCTCGATCTCCAGCGGGTCCTGCTGTTCGGTCAGGACTGGGGCGGCCTGGTAGGACTGCGGCTGGTGGGGCTCGAGCCCGACCGGTTCGCGGCGGTCGTCGCGTCGAACACGTTCCTCCCGACGGGCGAGCGGCCGCTCGGCGCGGCGTTCGAGGCGTGGCGCTCCTACTCGCAGACAGTGGACGCGTTTCCTGTGGCGAACATCCTCCAGGGCGCGACGACGCGGGAGCTCTCGCCCGGCGAGCTCGCGGGGTACGAGGCACCGTTCCCCGACGAGTCGTACAAGGCCGGAGCCCGGCAGTTTCCGGCGCTCGTGCCCGACCGCCCCGACGACCCCGGCGGCGTTGCCAATCGGGCTGCGTGGGAGGGCCTTCGGACCTTCGACGGCCCGTTCGTGTGTGCGTTCGGCGACTCCGACCCGATCACCCGCGGTGCCGACCGGGTCCTGATCGCCCAGGTCGCCGGGGCGGACGACCAGCCGCACGAGACGCTGCCGGACACGGCGCACTTCTCGCAGGAGGACGCGGCCTCCCGCCTCGTGGAGATCGTCCTGGCGACGAGGCAGCGCGCGGACGCCTGACCAGGGCCGGCGACGCCTCCCGGGGCCGCCTGCGTTGGGCTGCCCGCGAAGAACAATGCCGGGATCCGGTGCACCAGGGTGTTGGCGTCGGGCAGGCCGGTCCTACCTCCACCATCGTGTCCGTGTCGCCGACGGAGGCGACGTCGGCGCCCGCGCACCACTCAGGCATCCGCGGTCGGTGATCCCAGGCTATCCCGCCGTTTCGGCGAGCAACGTGATCGCGATCATGAGCGCCATCAGCACTCCGTATCCGATGCGCGGCCCGGCCCCCCGGCTGGTCCGTAGGGCGATGAGAGCCTGGATCGCGTAGTACGCCGCGAAGGCCCGCGAGGCGACCGCCACGATCGTGAACGTCGGGACCGTCGCCGCTAGGAGGATCGCGGCGGTGCCGCTCAACAGGTAAGGCCGCGCGCCGGTCATCCACGACGACAGGCTGCGGAAGTTGCCGTCCGCCGCCGCCGTGTCGGCGATCGCCGCGCTGAACTGGCTCAGGACCGCAGAGAGCACCAGCGGAAGCGCCAGGAACGGCGCGACGCGGTCGGTGATGTCGAGGAGGGTCTCGTCGGGGCCCGCGGACGTCCCGAGCCCCATCACGGGCGTGGCGACGACAACGAACGCGATGTACAGGACCGTTGCCGTGCCCTGGGCGAGTCTCGACGCCCGGATCCTGGTCTGCGCGTCGTATTCGTCGCCGAGGTAGCGCACGGTCTCGAACCCCTGCACGGTGATGACGATGCCGCCGAGGACGAGCATGATCTGGCCTATTCCCAGATCGGGCACCGGAGGCAGGGACAGCCCGTCGCCGAGGAGTTGACCGCCGTCGTGGACCAGCAGGGTCGCGCCGAGCACCATGGTGAGGATCAGCACGGCGCCGAGCGATACGCGGTCGAGGAGGTCGAGGCCCGCGAATCCGCGGGTCACGCCGATGCCGATGATCAGCGCGACGGCACTGCACGCGATGACCTTCTCGACGCCCGTGCCGCCGGAGCCGACGAATCCGGTCACGTACTCGGCCATGATCCGCAGGTAGAGCGCGACCGAGATGACGTAGGCGACGACGATGACGGCATCGCCGAGGCGACCCAGCCGTGCAGTGGTCCGGTCGAGGTCGCCTGAGTTCTCGAGCGGCTCGACGACGCGGATGCAGTGGCGGATCGCGGTGCCGACCACCCACGCGACGGCGCAGACCGCCACCGCGCCGAGGACCGAGAGGCCGCCGAGGGTGCGCTCGAGCACCGGGACGATGATGAGGAGCCCGGAGCCGAGGATCGACGCCAGCGGGGTGACGGTCGCCAGGAGCACCGTTCGACGACTGGGGGCCGAGGGGTGCGCAGGCACCCCGGAAGTTCACCACAGTGCCCGGCTGTCCTACCGCGCTGAGAGGGATTCGTCCGCGTCCGGACTCGACCGACCGGCGGGCGTCTCGATCTGCACTGCTCCCGCCGTCACCGACGGCGGGAGCGGTGGGCTCCACGCCGTGCCACCCTCGCGAAGAACGACGCACCAGACTGCGCCGCCGGATCGCCTCGTGCTCAGCCACAGCAGAGCGCCGGTGCCGGCAGGCCTGACCGTTTCGGGCCCCGCCGTCTCGTGGGTCTCCGCTCGATATGGGTCGAGAATCGACGCGAGTCGGTGCTCCCAGCTCCGAGCGACGAACCTGCCGCAGATGCGTCGAAGTCCTTAAGGATCGTAGGCTCGTCGTATGCCTGCCGACGACCGTGTTTCTCGTGACGGGCCGCTGAGCCGCGTCGGGGTGCTCGACGCCGCCATTGCCCTCGTCGAGCGTGACGGGGCGGGGGCGCTGACGATGCGCCGGCTCGGCGCCGAGCTGGGGGTCGAGGCGATGTCGCTCTATCACCACGTCCCCAACCGCGACGCCGTGCTCGCCGGCATGGCAGAGCGGCTCATGTCCCAGCTCCAACCACCGCCCTCCGGCGCCGGATGGCAGGACGCCGGGGAGTGGTTCGCCCGCCAGCTGCGGATCGTCGCGACGAGCTCCCCGCAGACCTTCGCGCTGACGGCGATGCGGCCGCTGCGGGACTCCGCGGCGCTCGCGCCCATCGAGGCGCTGCTCGCCGCACTGGTACGGGCCGGCGCCACCCCGTCGGGAGCGCTGGTGGCATACCGCGCCCTCGCCAGCTATGCCCGGGGGTACGCGCTGTCGGAGGTCGTCGGCTTCACGGTGGACGCCTCGGGCGACGAGCAGGACGACGTCCTGGCCGGCCTGGACGCCGACGCGTTCCCCGTGCTGTCCGGTCGGCGCGACGAGCTGCGCGACGTACAGGCGGACCGCGCGTTCGACACGGGCCTGCAGGCGCTCATCGACGGTCTCGGACGGGCCCTGATCCGCTGAGCGCCCAGTTCGCCTCGAGGGTTGAGAGACGAGGTGGGTGGCGGGCCGTGGCGTGCGGCGACATGCAGCTGCTTCCGCGGGCCCGCGGAATCCGCGGGGCGGTGAAGTGAGACGGGCGCCGCCGCTCCCACCTCTCCCGGACTTACGGCGTAGGTGGGGCCGGGCAGCGCTTCGCGAGGGTCCCAGGGCGGAATCGGACTCGCTGGCGGTGGATCGTCGTGCGGCACGGCCGGGAACCCCCAGATCCCGGCCGTGCCGTGAACGGATCTCGCCTGTGTAGAGGGTTTCGTGCCACTCCGGGGCGACTTGTGTCGGACGCCAGATATCTGTCACAACCGCGAGTGCGCCATGAAGTTGCGGCGTCGCACCGTCGTTCCCGGCGAAGGCGCCGGCGAGACGCTGCGTTTGGTCCCGATCGCGAACCCCGCCGATCGGGGGGTATCTCCCCCGACTTGGCGCATCGACGGTCTCCCGATCGCCTCTTGAAGGGTGTCCGACACCGGCCATCCCCGACGGGGCGGCCGTGGATCAACGATCAAGGAGCACCCCCATGCACCCCCAGAACGATGAGCACGAGACCACCGATCAGGCACGCACCGGCATCCGCCGTCTGCTGCCGCGCCGCGGGACCGGTCGCACCCGCGCGGTGCTTCTCGGCACCGGCGTCCTGGCCTTCGGAATCGCCCCGCTGACCTACGCTGCGACCGGCGGATCGCTGACCCTCGGGCAGCGCAACGCCGCGAACGCCGAGACCGAGGTCATCGCGACGGAGTCTGCGGGCAACGCCGCCAAGGGCGGGTACTCGACCCGCCAGTCCAACCTGTCGAACAGCGGCGGTGGCGCGATCTACGGGTGCCGCTCGACCGCGAAGACGGCCCCGAACGACCAGAAGAACCCCTGCCTGCGGGCGAACAACCTCTCCAGCGGGCTCGCGTTCGAGTTCCGGGCGACGAAGGGCACCGTCGCAGGCGACATCAGCGTCGCCAACGGCGGCGACGGCACGAAGCCGTTCACCACGAACGCCACCGGCGTCGCGACCGGTCTGAACGCCGACCGCGTCGACGGACTGAACGCCGAGGACATCGCGAAGGCCACCCAGGCCATCGCCGACAAGGCGGCGACCGACAAGGCCGCGGCCGCGAAGTCGCGCTGGGCGCTCGTCAACGAGAAGGGCGAGATCGAGGAGCAGTCCGGCGGCCTGAAGGTCATCGACTGCTACACGACGAACGACAACTGCTACATCGACACCGGTGCCTCGGCTGCCGGTCACGGCATCTCGGCGACGATCGCGCTGCAGAACCAGGTCGACGTCGACGGCACCGCCGGTGCGGACGCCAACTTCTCCGGTGAGGTCTCCGCCGCCCGCTGCCAGGTGGCGAACGTCGTCGCCTGCGCCCCCGACGGCGCGAAGAACGAGAACGCGATCGTCGTGAGCCCGCGCAACAGCGACGGCACGGCGACGGCCGCCGGCTCTCGCAAGCGCTTCTACGTCGAGATCACGGGCTGAGCCAGGCCCCGACGCGCCGAAGGCGAGGCGGCCAGCGCATGGTCGCCTCTCCTTCGGCGCGCGACCGCGCCGTGCGCCTGCCATCCCGCATGAACCCCGGGGCACCGGACGGCCGCTCGCGGGAGCACCGCGTCCTGCGGACGGTCGCCTTGGCGCTCGTCGCGCCGCTGGCCGTCGCCTTCCTGCGACGGTGGTCCGCGTCGGTCCGGCGCGGCCGGCCGCACGTGGCGAGCCCTTGCCGGACGGCCCTTCCGCCCTCGCGCACGCGGCACCGGTCCGCGACGCTCGCCGGCCGCCGCCGGCGCCTCGACCACCCCGCGTGCGACGAGCCGCGCGAGCACGCCGGGGGCGTCCCGTCCGACCGCCGCCACGGGCGTCGCCGCCGCCACGGTCCCCGGCGTCGCGGCCCGCGCGGACGCCGCGACGGGCGGTCCCGGTGACGCGGCCGGTCGTCGTCCCCGTCCGAGGCCCGATGATGCCGTCCATGCGCCGACCGACGTGGATCCTCTTCGATCTCAACGGGACGCTCACCGACCCGGGGCCGCTCGGTGCTCCGTGGGACCGGCCCGACCTCGGCCTCCGGATCCTCGGCGACGCGGTGCGCGGCGGCATGACCGACGCGCTGACCGGGGGCGTCCGCCCGTTCGCCGACCACCTGCGGGCCGCCCTGGCGGTGGTCGCGGCGCAGGAAGGACTCGACCCTGCGGGGATCCACGAGGCGACGGAGCACGCGCGGGCGCTGCCGGCCTGGCCCGACGCCCTGCGCGCCCTCGAGACCCTGCGGCGGGGAGGCTTCCGGCTCGCGGTCCTCACCAACTCCGGGGCTCGGGCGGGCCGGGCGACCCTCCTCTCCGCCGGGCTGCTCGACCTCTTCGACGCGGTGCTCGGCGTCGACGCGGTCGGGACGTTCAAACCCGACCGGCGGACCTACGACCACGCGGTGGCCGAGCTGGGCTGCTCCCCGGGGGAGGTCCTCCTGGTCGCCGCGCACGCGTGGGACGTCGCCGGCGCGCACGCCGCCGGTCTCCGGACCGCCTGGGTGGCCCGCGGCGAGGTCGTCCGCCTGGAGACGACCCCGACGCCGGAGCGGGTCGGGACGGATCTCCGGGAGATCGCGGCGGGGCTGCTGGCGCTCTGATCTCGGGATCCGCGCCGGCGTCGTCGCCGGCGCACGAGGGTCCGGGCCGGTCACGCCACCGGCGACCGATGGCCCCGGCCGGTGTCACCACCGGTGCGCGAGGGCCCCGGCCTACGTCACCACCGCTGTCCGACCCGGGCGCTCCTCGAGGTCGAGAGGACCGCGCCGTTCCCGTCGAGGGCCTGGACGGCGACGATGCTGTCGTTGCCGGGGTAGCGCAGGAGCGTCTCGAACCCGTTGCGCGCGACCGTCCGCCGCGGCGTGAGGCGGCTGGCCGTCGAGCCGCCGAGGACCCGCCAGGACGCGACGGTCGTGGCGCCGTTCCACGAGACGCGGACAGCGGTGCTCCGGCCGCTCCGGCGCGCGGCGGCCTTCGGCGGGCTCGTCGGCTGCGCGGTCCACGGCAGCCGGTAGGCGCGGTAGGTCTCGACGTTGCGGTTGGTGAAGGATGCTTCGAACTGCACCGCACCGGTCGCGGAGAACTCCGTGAGGTTCGTGGCGGTGCCGCCCCAGCCCATGAGGACGTCGCCGCCTGGCAGGGCCTGCAGGTTGCCCTGGCTCGGCGACAGCTGCGACTTCGGGTTGGTCCACTGCCGCAGGAGACTGACGGTGCGGGCGGACTCGTCGACCTTCAGCTGCACACCGCGCGTTTCCTTGCCCGGTGCGGGCTCGTCGGCGTTGTTGTCGAACACGGTGAACGTGCCGTCGCCCTGCGGCTCCGCGTCGTGTTGCCAGGCCGTCCGGGTCCCCGGCCCCATCGCGAAGTCCGACTTCTTGCCGCCCAGGCGCCAGAGCAGTCTGCCCGTGCCGCGCTCGAGCTTGTAGAGCGCGTGGGCGGCGCGCGAGGACACGACGACGTTGCCGTCGGTGTCCAGGTTGACGGAGTTCAGGTGCAGGTAGTCGTACGGGAACGCGGCGCGCCGGGGGACGACGTCGTAGGACTCGGTGGGCGCGATGTCGTCGTTGGCGACCCACTCCCAGAGCAGCTCGCCGGTCGCGATGTCGACCTCCTGGACGGTGTTCTCCATCGCCAGGTCGTTCTTCTTGCCGCCCTTCACACTGCGGAGGTCCTGGCGGACTATCCGGTAGGTGTCGATCAGGGCGGTGTTCTGCGGAGTGATGGTGAACTCGTGGAAGTCCATCTTGCGGCCGCCGGCGGCCTCGACCGTCGCGATCGGGTGGTACCGCGCGTCGTAGACGACGCCATGTCCCTCGCCGTAGCCGCGCTTGGCGACGCCCTGCCACCAGGTGAGGACCGGCTCGCCGCGGTAGGTCTGGGCCCGGAAGTCGAGGACCGTCTGGCCGGTCTTCACCGGTTGGAAGTAGACGAGCTGCCCGGTGTCGTCGTAGATCATCGGGCCACGTTGCTCGTCGCCGCCCTTGGGCGCGACGAAGAGCGAGCCGGGTGCCACGGCGGACGGCTTCGTGGTCACGCGGACCGACGGCGGCGTCAGGTCCGGACGACTCGGGAACGACTGGGACGCGGTCGCGGCGGCCGGGGCGGCCGCGGCGAGCAGGACGGTCGCGGCCGCCACCGCGTGGCGGGTCCGGAGCATCGGGGAGGGCGGGATTCTACGCATCGGGACCTCGGGGGGAAGGGAGCGGAGCCGGCCCCACCGTCCGTGCGACGGGGCCGGTCCGGCGGTGATCGGGCGTTGGAACCCCGGGCCGCCGGGGAAGTTGTGGTCGGCTGGCCGTCCGACTCACGAACCCCGCCATTCGGGTGGTCGGTGGGGCTCGATGGCGCATCGACGCTTCGGCCGGGCCGTTGAAGCACGCACAGGGCGCTCGCTCGTGAGGCCGCTGAACGCCTGATGCAGGTGACCTCGGTGCCGCCGGACAGGGCACCGCTCCGACCGCTTTGGCCCGGTTGGTGAGCGTGGACGTGCCACGTTCGCCTTACCGCGTACGAGGCCGTCCGGCGCTCACCCGCGACGTTGCCCGACGCCCTAGCTCCCGACCGAAGGACCGACCATGCCCGCACGCACCCCATCGCCCTCCGCTGTCCGACGACTCGTGGCGACGGCCGCCGTCGTCACCGCCGCAGCCGGCGCCGCCGCGCCCGCGCACGCCGGGACCACCTGGGGGATCGCCGACCAGAAGCCCCAGACGTTCACGACCCCGGCGTTCTCGCAGCTCCGCGACGCCGGCATGAAGACGGCGCGCTACACCGTCCGCTACGACGCGCTCCGCTACGCGCGCAACTCGCGGCTGAAGTTCCATGCGCAGAACCTCGACGCCTGGCTCACCGCCGCCCGGGCGGCCCACGTCCGTCCGCTCGTGACGTTCTGGGTCACCGCGTCGAGCTCCCGGTCGCTGAAGCGCCGGATCTCGCCGGCGCGCTTCCGCACCGAGTTCCGGCGGTTCCGCAAGGCCTACCCGTGGGTCCGGGACTTCTCGCTCTTCAACGAGCCGAACCTGGCGGGCCCGTTCAAGCACGACCCCGCGGCGCTCGGGCGGCTCTACCGGACGATCAGCAAGGACCTGCGCCACTGCGGGAGCTGTCGTCTGCTCGTCGGCGACCTCAACCTGACGTCCGGGCGGGAGGCGGCCTCCTACGCCCTCAAGGTCCGCCGGGCGGCGAAGATGCCGATCCGCCTCTGGGGCCTCAACAACTACAACGACGTCAACGACCGGCGCTCGACGCAGACCTCGCAGTTCCTCCGCTCCTCGGCCGTGAAGCACTCCAAGGTCTGGATCACGGAGTCGGGCGGCGTCTACTCGCGTAAGGCGTCCTCGGAGCGGCGCAACCCCTTCCTCGCCCAGCGCCGGAAGGCGACGAGCGACAGCGCCCGCGAGAAGTACCAGTACGACGCGACGCGCTACCTGCGGACCATCGCGCGGCGCTATCGGCGCCAGATCCAGCGGGTCTACGTCTACCAGCTGCAGTCGGAGCCCAACCCGACCTGGGTGCCCGGTACGCGCAACCACTCCTGGGACTCCGGGCTGCTCGACCCCCGCGGACAGGAGCGGCGGTCGTTCGGCTACCTGATCCGTCACGTCCTGTAGCCCGCGACGCCACGAAGGAGGACGCCGATGCACACGACCCGCACGGCCGGCGCGATCGCGACCGCTCTCACCATCGTCTCTATCTGCCCTGCTCCCGCCTTTGCCGACGGCGGGAGCGGGGGGCTACAGGCCGACCCGGCAACCGGTCGCTCCGCGCCGCCGGCACCCCGGATCCGCGTGACCGCGGCGGTGACCCTCACCCGGTCGCAGACCCGCAGCGTCCAGCGCCGCATCCACGTCCACCCCGACGGGCGGATCGGGCGGCGGACGCGCCGGGCGATCCGCCGGTACCAGTCGCGCCACGAGCTGATGCGGACCGGGCGCCCCAACCTCCAGACCCTCCGGGCGATGACGCTGCGCTTCGCGGAGGTGATCGCTGCCCGCATGGCCCGGGAGGCCGCTGCGGCCGCCGCGGGCGGGACCTTCCCGATCGGGGGGCCGTGGCGACACGGGGGGCCGGCGACCGGTTTCCACGCCCGAGGCGGCGCACACCAGGGGGTCGACCTCTTCGCGGCGTGCGGGACGCCGTTGGTCGCCGCGACGGCCGGCACCGTGAAGACCCGGAAGTTCGAGGCTCGGGCCGGCCACTACGTCGTGCTCACGGGGACTCCGAGTGGCGAGGACCAGGTGTACATGCACCTGCGAGCCCGGTCGCCGTTGGCCGTCGGCGATGCGGTCCGGGCCGGCACCCCGCTGGGCGCCGTCGGCGACACGGGCGACGCCGACGGGTGCCACCTGCACCTCGAGCTGTGGACCGCGCCGGGCTGGTACGCCGGCGGTCGCCCGTACGACCCGACCGCGGCCCTCCAGGGGTGGGCGGCGGCCGCGGGCAACCCCGCGCAGGCACCGTGATGCATCCGAACGCGCCAACCTGACGTTGTAAGGGTGAACCCGATTGCGCGTCTCCGATGCGCGGAACAGGAGAGCCTCATGGCTCAGGACCCCGACGTCTCGACCCCCCTCTACGACATCATCGACCGGCAGCACGAGCACCTCTCCGCGAGCTCGCGGCGGAGCCTCGTCAAGGGCACCGCGGCCGCGATCGGCGGCCTCGGGCTGTTCGGCATGATGTCCGGCACCGCTGACGCGGCGACCACGGGTGACAACTCGCCCGAGAGCATCGCCTCCGTCGCGGCGACCGCCGAGGTGCTCGCCACGATCGTCAACACGGTCGGCCCCGAGAAGCTCGGCGACAAGCTCGACCCGGTCACGAAGCTGAACATCCAGGCCGCGGCGCAGCAGGAGAAGAACCACTACGAGTTGCTGACGTCCTCGACCGTCGGCGGCACCGCCGTCACGAAGACGATCTACGTGCCCGACGAGGTCTTCGCGTCGAAGGAGAACCTGCTCAAGACCCTCGTGGTCGGCGACCAGATCTTCATCAACGCCTACCTCATCGCCACCACGGTGTTCGCGCGCCGCGGCGACCTCATGGGGTCCCGCTTCTCGCGCTACACGGCGGAGATCATGGCCACCGAGGCCGTCCACCGTGCGCTCGCGCTGCAGTCGCTCGGTCAGCTCGGCAACGACCGCGTGTACGCGAAGTTCTCGCAGAAGGAGGAGACCCCGGGGATCCTGACGACGAACTTCAAGGGCTTCCAGAACGTCACCAACGCCGTCGGCCGGCTGGAGGCTGCGGGGTTCGGCTTCGGCAAGCCCGGGTCCAAGCCCGGCCAGGCGTACGAGTACGACGTGGTCTCCGCCCGCACGCCCACGGTTCCGGGGGTGAACACGATCGCCGTCGCCTGAGCGCAGGGCCTCAGCCGGATCCCGTCGCGTCGGGGGACGCGCGGGATGCGGGACGCGTGGTCGGCCGCTCCCCGCCGGGTGGCGAGGGTTCTCGAGCGGCCGGCCCGCACCGGACGAGACGGCCCCGCGACTGCGGGGCCGTCTCGGCGTCGGCGCAGCGTGTGCTCTGCCGAAGGGTGCGTCGCGGCGACGTCCGCTCCTCGACGTCGCCCGACGGCCCGCGGTCCGACAGGCGGCGGTCGTCGTCGCCGATCGCGCAGGACCTCAGAGGTCCCAGGGCACGGTGGCCTGGAGCACCGCCGCGTCGAGGGCGCCGCTGCGGAGTCCGGTGATCTCCTGGTACTCCGGGTCCGCGACCATCGCGCTGAACGCGGCGCGGGAGGGGTAGCGCACGAGCAGCACGGTGTCCCAGTCCCAGTCCTCCGGGGCGACGAGGCTCGTGTGGGTGTCACCGACGTAGACCACCTCGGCGCCCACGCGCTCGAGGAAGGGCGCGATCCGCGTCGCGTACTCCCGGTACGCGTCCGCGCCGTCGTCCTTCAGTCGCAGCATGTTGAGCATGACGACCGGGCCTCCCGGATCCTCCTCCAGGTACCGCTTCAGGTCTCGGCCGGTCGGGTCCACGGGCATCCGGCGATCGTAGCCCGCCGCCGGCAGGCACAGGCGGCGGGTGCACCCCGCCAAGGCGCCGCCGGGCTAGAGCGACCGGTACCGCGCGTCGGCGGCCAGCTCGTCGGTCGCATGGCGCTGCACGAGTTCCTCGAGCGCGGCCAGCCGGTCGTGCGCGGCGACGAACAGCGGCAGCAGCTCCTCGCCGGCCGGGGTCAGCTCGACGTTCGCGGGCAGCCCGTCGAAGAGCGCGACCGCGACGCGCTGCTCGAGCTTGCGCAGCCGCCGGAGCACCGCGGAGCTCGAGATCCCGAGATGCTTCGCCGTTTCGGACACGTCGCGGGTCCGGGCGGCGACGACCATCGCCTCGAGGTCGATCAGGGTGAGCGGGTACGGCTGGGACCGACGGACGCCGGGCTGCCCCGCCAAGCGCGCCGAACCCCGTGCGCTCATCGTGGGTGCGGGCAGGTGGCCTTCGGGCGTCCCATGCTCGGAGTATGGACCCCGCGGGCCGCGTCAGCGCAGCGTCGCCGACGCGCCGGCGACGCTCACGGGCTCGGACGACCGATTCCCGGTGAGGGCAAGGGCTGGATCGGCGGTCCCGGGGTCCGGGCTCGGGCCGACGCCGGGGCCGTCGTCGTCCGGGTCCCGGAGGGTGCTCACGGGGCGCGCCGTCGGCGGCGCGGTGGCCAGGACGGGATCGGCGTGCGCCGTCGTCTTGCGATGGAGCCACCAGGCGAGCAGGCCGACGAGGACCGGGACGCCGATGATCGCGGCGGGCGGGACGTCCGCGCCGGCCTTCTTCAGCACTCCGAGCGCGCTTCCCAGCAGCACGCAGGCGAGCAGCGGGCGCAACGCGTTCGCGGGCACGCGGAGGATGAAGTGCGTCCCGATCAGGACGCCGGGGATCGAGCCGATCAGGATGTTGGCCATCAGACCGAGGTCGACGTTGCCCGACGCCCAGTGGGCGAGGCCGGCAACCCACAGCAGGATCGCACCGTGGAAGACGTCGGTGCCGACGACGCGGTGCGGGGTGAGCCGGAAGAGGAAGATCAGCACGAGCCCGATGAGCGCGCCGGAGCCGACGGACGTCGCGCCGACGAGCAGGCCGAGGCTCAGGCCGGTCGCGACGGCCTGAGCGCGTCCCCGCGGCGTCAGGTCCACGGTGTGCCGCTCGCGCGCCACCGCCGCGCGCATGAAGAGGGCGCGATACAGGGTGGCGAGGCCGACGACGACCAGCGCCGCGGCGATGCCGACGAGCAGCCAGGTGTCGACCTCCTCGCCCCACCGGTCGTGCACCGCGTTGATCAGGACGACGCCGATCAGCGCGCCGGGGACCGAGCCGACGGCGAGCCACCGAGAGATCCCGAGGTCGACGGTCCCGCTGCGCAGGTGCCGCCAGCCGCCGAGCGTCTTGGTGATCGCGCCGTAGGCGAGATCGGTGCCGATGGCCATCACGGGCGGGACGCCGGCGAACAGCACCAGCAGCGGGGTCATCAGCGAGCCGCCACCGATGCCGGTGAGGCCGATCAGGATGCCGACGCCGAGGCCGAACGCGATGACGAGCGGGTCGAGCACGAAGCGCACACGATACCCGATCCGATTTATGGGCTTGGCCGGCCCGGCCGCGTCGGCCTATGGACGACGGCCGTCGGGCGGCTCGAGATTGCCGGTCGCCCGGCAGCCGCCGGACGGCTCAGGGCTTCGTGGCGAAGAAGATGATCATCGGGATCAGCATCGCGACGACCCCGAAGCCGCAGACCACGAAGAACAGGGACGCGAGACGGCGCAGGACGAGGTTGGCGTTGCGCAGGTCGTTCATCGATCAACCGCAGCGCGATTCGACTTACGTTGTAAGGTGCGGCCGGTGATCGAGTCCTCTCCTCGCGCCCGCCGGCCCCGAACGCTCCGCGCCCCGGTGACGTGGGGCTGGGCCGGCCACCGCCGGCTGGTCCTCCTCGCGCTGGTGATCGGCCTGGGCGGCGGGGTCGGCGCGATCCTGTTCCGGGAGCTGATCGTCGGCGTCACGCAGCTCGCCACGGGGCATCACGACTACGCCGGCCTGGGGCGCGTGGCCAACCCGCAAGTCCCCTCTCTCGGTCCGTGGTTCGTGGTGGTCGTGCCGGTGCTCGGTGGCCTGGTCTACGGGCCGCTGCTCGCGTTCTTCGCACCCGAGGCCCGCGGGCACGGCGTCCCCGAGGTGATGCTCGCCGTCGCCCGGGACGGGGGCCGGATCCGGCCGCGCGTGGCCGTCGTCAAGGCACTCGCATCGGCGACGTGCATCGGCACGGGAGGGTCGGTCGGCCGCGAGGGGCCGATCGTGCAGATCGGCTCGGCGCTCGGCTCGGCCCTGGGGCAGCGCGCCCGGCTCTCCGAGGACGACCTGCGCCTCCTCGTCGGCTGCGGCGCGGCCGCCGGGATCTCGGCGACGTTCAACACCCCGATCGCGGGCGTCTTCTTCGCGATGGAGGTCGTCCTCCGCCGCGTCGACGCCGCATCGTTCGGTCTCCCGGTGCTCTCGTCCGTCGTCGCGGCCGCGATCGGGCGGGCCGCGTTCGGCGACGACCCGTTCCTCTCGCTCCCGGCCGTGCACCTCGAGTCGGTGGCGGACTACGCCCTCTTCGCCGGGCTCGGGGCCGCGGCGGCCGTCGTCGGCACCGGGTTCGTGCGAACCCTCTACGGCATCGAGGACCTCGCCGACCGCGTGTGGCGCGGCCCCGCGTGGGCCCGGCCCGTCGCCGGTGGCCTGGTGCTCGGCCTGATGTTGCTCGCGCTGCCGGAGCTCTACGGCGTCGGCTACCCCGTGCTGACGCGGGTCGTCGAGGGCCACGACGCGCTGGGGTTCGTGCTCCTGCTGCTCGTCGCCAAGGCCGTCGCGACGAGCACCACGATCGCGATCGGCGGCTCCGGCGGGGTGTTCGCGCCGTCGCTCTTCATCGGCGCGATGCTCGGCTCCGCGTTCGGCCGGGTCGGCCACCTCGTCCTCGGCGGCGCGATGGCGGCGTCGAGCGCCTACGGCGTGATCGGGATGGGGGCCGTCTTCGCCGCCTGCTCCCGCGCGCCGATGACGGCGGTCCTGATCCTCTTCGAGCTGACCGGCGACTCCGGGGTGATCCTTCCCGCGATGCTCGCGATCGTCGTCGCCGTCGCGGCCGCCCGGACCCTCAGCAGGGACGACATCTACACGCTCAAGCTCCGCCGCCGCGGGATCGACATCGACGCGCCGCGGCTGTCCGCGGACGGCGCGGCGACGGCATCGGAGTCGAGCCCCGGCGCCGCGGTGCCGCGGCCCATCGAAGCCGCCCTTGGGGACGAAGACCGGACGACCCGATGACCGTCGGACGTCGCCTCACCGAGAGCGGCGTCGACCGCGACCGCGACCGACGGCACCGGCCCGGGTCGGACCCGGGGTGGCAACCCTTGGAGCGGTACTGCCGTCGCTTGGTCCTGCTCGTCCTCGTCGCGGCGCTGTCGCTTGCCGCACCTGCGTGTCGAACGTCACCAGATCGAGAGCGGCGTCGTCCCCGAATCGAGAGGGGACGGAAGCGTCAGCCGACCTCGGTCGCCGCGGCGAGGAGTCGCCCGCGTTCGAGGGCGCGGTAGACCGTGGAGCGCCCGACATTGAAGAGCTCGGCGAGCTCGGCCGGGTTCTTCTCGCCGGCGCGGTGGAGTTGGACGAGGTGACGCTCTTGGCTGACGGAGAGCTTGGGTTTGCGGCCGCGGAGCTTGCCGGCGGCTCGTGCGACTTCGAGGCCTTCGCGGGTGCGCATGCGAATGAGGTCGGACTCGAACTCGGCGACCATCGCCAGGACGTTGAAGAGGAGCCGGCCGACGGGGTCCGTGGGGTCGTGGACGGATCCGCCGAGGTTGAGTTTCACCCTCCGGGTCGTGAGCTCGTCAACGATGTCGCGCGCGTCGGCGAGCGAGCGCGCGAGACGATCGAGCTTCGTGACGACGAGCATGTCGCCGTCCCGACAGGCGGCGAGGGCCTCGCGGAGGCCCGGCCGAGCGCGGTTGGTGCCAGTCAGGCCGTGATCGACGTAGATCCGCTCGGGCTCGACCCCGAGCGCCTGAAGTGCGTTGCGCTGGGCGGTCAGCTCTTGCGCGGCGGTCGAGACGCGCGCATAGCCGATCTTCATTTCGCTCACGTGCCGAAGTGTGCCGTATGACGCCCGCTCAATGGGAATCAAATCGGACGGGTCTATCGGGACGACCGGTCATCAGTCTCCACCGGGGACCGTCGATCACGGATCCTCGCCCCGGCTGCCGTTCGGCTATCCGGACAACCTCGCGGGGTCGGCGCACGCCTCGAAATGGGTCGTCGGGTAGGCCTCGATCAAAGCGTTACGGAGTTGCACCTATGGCAAAGACGATCTGTTCGTCACCAGAATGAGTGACGTCGAGCGGCGCCTCGGCGGGCAGGGCACCCCGTCGACCGCGCGGCGATGACCGATGGAGTCGCCATGGACATCGAGGCGCTGCCGCCGCCGAGGGACGCGGTTCACCCGTCGCGCAGGTCTGCGCCGGCGCGGATGAGCATGGGGCGCACGGTCGCCCATCGAGCGCACAGGCCCTCGGGTGTGGTGACGGGCCCTACGAGAAGAAGGCCCTTCATCGTGGCCAGCACGAGCTCGACGTAGGCCGAGAGCCGCTCGGGGTCCGTGTCCGGGGGGTACGCGCGCTGCATCGCGCTCAGCGTCGCCTGGATGTGCTCTCGGTCGAACTCCGCGACGACGGGTGTCAGGTCGTCGTCGGACCACGCGGCACACCAGACCTGGCCGATCGCGGTGCCGCGTGGTCCGCGGAGTTGGTCCCACAGATGGTCGAGGATCGCTGCGCCGCTGCCGTCGTCGGATGGGAGGTCCGCGGCGCGCGCCTCGACCTCGTCGACGATCAGGCGACAGAGCGTCGTCATCGCCGCGGTGAGCAACAGGCCTCGGGTGGCGAAGTAGTGCATGACCGATGCCTGCGACACGCCGGCGCGCTGGGCCACCGACCGGGTCGTCAGCGCGACGTACCCGTCCTGTGCCAACGCCTCGACCGCCGCGGCGACGATGCTCGCCCGGGTCGCGGCGCGACGCTCCTCCTGCGTCGGCCGGCGCCGCTCTTTGGCCGCAGGCGCAGTCATTGAATGCAAGCTACCAGCGACGCTGGTCGCGAGATCAGCATTTACTGGTCGCGCGATCAAGATGTCTTGTTCTAGTGATCATCAACATGTACGGTCGAAACATGACGAACTCGAACAACGCGACGGACACCTCTTCCGTGACCGAGGACGAGGATGCGGTGGACCGCGTCCGGACCACCGACCTCGCCAGTCGGGCGCTCGCCGTCCTGCTGGTCGCCGCGACCGTCGTCGTGGCGATCGCAGCGACCGTCGGGTGGACGGTGTGGGTGACCGGGTTCCTTCCCGGACTGGGGTACGTGACCGTGCCGGCGTGCCTCTACGTGCTCTCGATCGCACTGATCCCGCTTCTCGGAATCGCCCACCGCCTCTGGGTCAGCGGCGACGTCGTCGCTCGCGCCGAGACGGCGAAGCGCCACGAACGCGATCGCCTTCGCACCACCCTGCTGCACGCCGACACACCGTCGCCCGCCGGCCGGAAGAAGACGACGCACGCCTACGAGCTTCCCGAGGACTTCTTCCGCGGCGAGAGCGACGACGACGTGCGTCGCCGCCGCCAACAGGACCTCAAGGCCTAGGCCCCGGCGTGGGGGCCAGTCGTGCGGTTCTGGCCGTCCTCTGCCTCGCAGCGTTCACGATCAACGTCGCGACGTCGATCGCGTACGTGTCGCTGCCGACGCTGACGAGGGAGATCGACGCGTCCTCGCGCGACCTGCTCTGGATCGTCGACGCGTTCAATCTCGCGTTCGCGGCGTTCGTCCTGGCCGCGGGATCGCTGAGCGACCGTTTCGGTCGCAAGGGCGCGCTGGTCGCGGGCCTGGCGGTCTACGTCGTCGCGTCGGCGCTGTGCGCGTGGAGCGACTCGGCCGGGGAGCTCATCCTGTGGCGGTTCGTGGCCGGGTTCTCCGCGGCGATCATCTTCCCGACGACGCTGTCGATCATCTCCAACGTCTTCACCGATCGGAAGAAGCGTGCGAAGGCGATCGGCTACTGGGACACCGTGGTGCGCTTGCCCACGGGCCATCGAAGGGCTGATGGCAGCGCGGCAGCGGTTGGTATGACATGACTTCGTCATGACTCTTGGAGTGTCGTCTGGCGTGACCTCGTTGCCGCGGCTCAGCGTGCGGGTCGGAGTGACGTGGGCAGGGCGGGACCTTGGGTCGTTCTGGACGCTCGTCGATGCGCTGGAGACCGGCGGGTGGGATTCGCTCTGGCTGCCCGACCTCGCGCCCTTGGGCGGCATCGCACCTCTTCCGCTGCTCGCTGCTGCTGCGGCTCGGACGACCCGTTTGAAGCTCGGCACCAATGCGCTCGTTCTTAGCGCCGGGAACCCGGTGATGGCGGCCCGGGAGTTGGCGGCGATCGACGCGATCTCGGCGGGCCGGCTGCTGCCGACTGCGGCTCTCGGGTTGCAGCGCACCCGAGAGCGGGAGGCCATGGGCGTCCCGAAGGACGAGCGTGCTGCGCGGCTGGAGGAGGCGGTTGACGTTGTCAGGGCGCTATGGACGGGAGAGCCGGTGACGCACGATGGGCGGTTCTGGTCCTTCTCGGATGTCCAGTTGTCGCCGCGCCCGTCGCGGCCGAAGCTCGAGATGTGGCTCGGGGCGAGGTCGGATGTCGCGTTGCGTCGTGTCGGGCGTATCGGAGATGGTTGGCTCGCCGCTGGGGTTGGGCCCGAGCGGTTGCGGGAGGGGGTTGCGACGATCCGCGCGGCGGCCGCGGAGGCGGGGCGCACGATTGACGAGGACCATTACGGGGCGACGATCCATGCGGTGCGGGAGCCCGATGGCCTCGGGACGGGGCAGCACCGCATGCTGGCAAGCCAGAAGGACGTCGAGGCAGAGGACCACATCGCGCACGGCATCGATGCGGTCCGCGTGCTGCTGGAGAGGTTCATCGCGGCTGGGGCCACGAAGTTCGTTCTCATCCTGCACGCCCGCGACGCTCCCGGCTGGCTGCGGGAGCTCCGCGAGGTCATCGACCCGCTCGAGGCGGCAGGCGCGCCAGCGCCGAGCGGAGACATCTCGGGTTGACGCCCGAGGCACGCGAGCAGAGCCCCCGCACGCGTCCTGCGGACGAGACGCCGCTGGTGATGAGCGAGCGCCGCGATCGAAGGCCGAGCAGAGCCGATCTTTCGGCGCTCGCCCCACCGGGCGGCGCTCGTTCTCGGCGCCAGAGTTGTGCCGGTCTCGCCGGCCGGCCAGGGCCTCTCCGGCAGCCGGTGAGACGGCCTGAGCTTCAGCCGTCGGTGTCGCCGTCGGCCGAGATCGTCCTCGCCGAAGCGTGGGCGTATGAGGTGATGGCGGTCATGGTGCTTCTCATGGCCTGGACGGACTCGCCACCCGCCACCACGTCATCGCCTTCGACAACCGCGGCGTCGGCGGCTCGGGCGGCAAGGTCCCCCACACCGTCGCGGCCATGGCCACCGACGCCATCGCCGTCATTCGCGCGCTCGGCCACCACCGCATCGACCTCCTCGGGTTCTCCCTCGGCGGCGGCGTCGCGCAGGAGGTCGCCCTGGCCGAGCCGCACCTCGTGCGGCGTCTCATCCTCACCGGCACCGGGCATCGCGGCGGCGGCGGCCTGACGAAGATGCCGCTGATCGTCGGCGGCGCCTACCTGAAGGCCGCACTCCGGCGCGTCGACCCCCGCCACTTCCTCTTCTTCCCCCGCACCCCCGCCGGCAAGAACGCCGCCGAGGCCTACATCGCCCGCCTCGACGAGCGCACCCCGACCGACCGCGTCCCGGGAATCTCCCAACAGGCGCGGCTCGCGCAGCTCGCCGCGATCCGCGAGAGCGGCCTCGGTACGCCGCACGACCTGGGCCGGATCACGCAGCCGACGTTCATCGCCAACGGCGAGGACGACGTCATGGTCGCCACGAGCCAGTCCCGTGCGCTCGCCGAGCAGATCCCCGACAGCCGCCTGACGATCTACCCCGACTCCGGCCACGGCGGCATCTTCCAGTACCACGAGCAGTTCGTCACCGAAACCCTCGACTTCCTCACCGAAGACCAGACGCCCACAGCGACCTGACCGCACCGCTCATCGCGCGCTGTCCCCCTGCCGGCGAGCGCAATATCTACGCCCCCACGCGTCGTCGCCGCTATCGCGGTGTCCGGTGCGCTCGCCGTCTTCGTCCTCCTGCGACCCGCCCGGGCGCAGACCACAACCACCGAGTAAGGCCTCGCATGACTGATGCCCCTGACCTGTCCCTCTCCGCCGCCGGCGCGTTCCTGAAGGGCGCCGGGCTTGAGACGACCGTGGCCACCGGCGACGAGGTCGTCGGCCACATCGACGCCGACGTCGACCACCACACACCGTGGGGGGTCGTGCACGGCGGCGTGTACGCAACCGCGGTGGAGTCCGCCTGCAGCATCGGCGCGTCAGCAGCGGTCCTCGACCGGGAGATGTTCTCCGTCGGCCTCTCGAACCACACCGACTTCATCCGTGCACACACAAAGGGGCGGCTGGACGTGCGGGCCTGGCCCATCCACCAAGGCCGGACGGGCCAGCTGTGGCAGTGCGACGTGACCCGCGAGGACGGCAAGCTCGTCGCGCAAGGCCGCGTGCGCCTGCAGAACGTCCCGATGAAGGGCTGAGGCGCACCGTCCGGGGCCGACCCTGGAAACGTCGCGACCATGCGTCTGATGACCCGTCGTTACAAGCATTCCCGAGCGTCCCGATAGCCGATCCTCATCATCACTCGCAAGACGGATGCGACCACGCGCTCGGGACGACAGCGGTCAAGCTCACGCCTGGCCCTCCGGCGCCGCGCCCAAGCGC
>NZ_JBFAPC010000050.1:0-34076 GCF_040675535.1 Patulibacter sp. NPDC049589
GCCCCGGGCGGGTCCCGGGGGGGCGGGGGCCCCGCGGGCCGCGCCGGCGGCCCGCCGGCGCGGCGGGCGGCGGCGCCCCGGGGGGCCGCCGGGGGGGGGGGGGGGGGCGGTCTCGACTCGGGCGATCTGCGAGCGCGCCGGCGTCCAGGCGCCGACGCTCTACCACCACTTCGGCAGCCGCCAGAAGCTGCTCGACGCCGTCGTCTCCCACGGGTTCCGGGAGCACCTCGCCGCCCGTCAGGCGCAGTCGCTGGAGGACCCCGGCGCGGACGTCGGCGACCCGGTCGACGCGATCCGCGAGGGCTGGGACGCGCACGTCCAGTTCGGCCTCGACCACCCCGCCTCCTACGCGATGAACTACGGCGCCGTGAAGCCCGGCGTCCCGTGCGGCGTCGCGAGCGAGGTCGAGGCGATGATCCGCTCGACGCTCGAGCCGGCGGCCCGCGCCGGCCGCCTGCGCGTCACCCCGGCCCAGGCGGCCGCGGAGATCTTCTCGGCCGGCTCCGGCGTCACGCTGGCGTTGATCCAGCCGGTCGGCGAGCACGACCTCGGGCTCTCCCACCGCGTCCGCGAGGCGATCCTCGCGGCGGTGACGACGGGCGCCGTCGCAACCGCCGACCGTGGCGGCGACGTGTCCGGCGGCGACGGAGCGGCCCCGGCCGCCGTCGCGCTGGGTGCGGCGCTCGACGCCTCGGGGAGGGACGGTTCGCTCTCCCCCGGCGAGCACGCCCTGCTCCGCGAGCTGCTCGACCGGCTCGCCGCCGGCTGAGCCGCGTCGGCGCGCGCGGGACCGCGCGATGCCGCGCGCTCCGGCTCCCCGCCCGCGTCCGGGCGAGCCTCCGGTGTGCGGTCGGCCGCCCGCGGGCACAGGTGCCGGACCATGACCGAGGCGACGGTGCTGGCCCACTTCCACGGCGGACCCTTCGACGGCGAGACGCTGCCGATCGTCGAGGACCGATTGGACGACGTCGTGACGCTGGTCGCGGCCCCCGACGGCGTCCGGCTCGGCGGCCCGGCCGCCGCGGACGACGCGTCCGCGGCCCGGGAGCCCTACCGGCTCTCGGCCGAGGCCAGCGGCCTCGAGGGCGACGTCGAGTACGTCTACGTCACGCCACTGTCGGGCTAGGACGGGGTGGTGGCCGGCGTCCCGGGACGTGCGCGACGCGCGCATCCCGGCCCGACGCGTCGGCGACTCCAGGGCGACCCTCGCCGCCGAGGCCGGGATCACGGTCTTCCGCGTCGGCTTCGAGCGCTGGGTCGACCCCGGCGAGCAGCGCCCCATGCCCGTGCTGATGCGCGAGGCGCTGCAGGAGCTCCGCGCCGTGACGGCCGCCTGAGCCCGGCCGTTCCGCCGGGCGGCGGGCCGGGTCGTACCGCCCGCCGTCGCACCACCCATGCCGGTCCGCCAGAATGGGTGCCCACGCGCCGGGCGCCCACGCCCGTCTCGTCCCGAGACGCGCGCCGGCCGGGCGCCGCGGATCACCGCATGGACGAGACCTTCGACCGCCAGACCGACCCGCCCGCCGCAGCGCCGCAATCCGCCGCCGCGGGCATCCCGCTCGAGGATCTCGTCCCGATCCTCCGCGGCGTCTCGCACGTCCACAGCACCTACGTCGCCGCGGTGGCCGGCCTGGTGCTGATCGTGATCGCCCCCGACGCGACCGCCCGCTGGTGCTCCGCCGGCTACGCGCTGGCGCTCGTGGCGCTCTTCGGCGTCAGCGGGCTCCTGCACCGGTGGCGGTGGGACCCGCGCTGGCAGCCGACGCTGCGGCGCCTGGACCACAGCACGATCTTCCTGTTCATCGGGGTCTGCATCACCGTCCTGGCGATCCAGGTGCTGTCCGGCCCGACGCAGGTCGTCGTCCTCGTGCTCGGCTGGATCGGGGCGATCGCCGGGATCACGCTCAGCGTCGCGTGGATCGACGCGCCGCGCTGGCTCGCGACGAGCACCTACGTGCTGGTCAGCCTCGCCGCGGCGATCGGGCTGCCCCAGATGCTCGCGCGGCTGAGCATCGCGCCGCTGGTCCTCGTCGCGGTCGGCGGCGCCCTCTACGCGGTGGGCGCGGTCGTCTTCGCGACGCGGCTGCCCGACCCCTGCCCCCGCGTGTTCGGCTTCCACGAGGTCTTCCACGCGATCGTGATCGCGGCGGCGGCGATCCACTTCGTGGCGTTGGCCGGCTGGATCCTGATCTGACGCGCCGGGCGCGTCGCGACGCCGCCGGGCGCGCAACTCGTACCGTACGCCGCATGCTCGACCGCTTCCCCGTCAGCGCCGTCCTGCCCGTCCGGGACGCCGAGCGCGCCCGGAGGTTCTACCGCGACGTCCTGGGCCTCGTGGCGACCGACGAGGACGACGCCGACGTCCTGACGTTCCGCGCGGGCGACGGCACGCTGATCGTCCTGGCCGAGCTCCCCGACCGCGAGCCCCAGCCCCACCCGGTGGTCAGCTTCGCGGTCCGCGGCATCGACGCCCTCGTCCCCGCCCTCAAGGAGCGCGGGGCGACGTTCGTCCCGCTGTCCGCCGCCGGCACCTACGCCGAGGGCCGCGGCCCCCGCACGCCCGACGTCGCGAACTTCGGGCTCGTCAAGACCGCGTTCCTGCGCGACAGCGAGGGCAACGTCCTCGCGCTGAACCAGGTCGGCTGAGCGCGCGGCGGCGGCCGGCGCTGCGCCCCGGCCCCGGGCCCGGCGACGCCCGGAGGAGACCCCGCCGATCCTCCTCCCGTCCGGGCCGGGGGCGCTCCCGCCGGTGGTCGTCAGGGTGCCCTACCCAGTCGGGCAGCGGGATTCGCGCCCCCGCGCGTAGGCTGTCGGGCGTGAACTGGACGATCGACATCCCCGTGGCGTCGCTGCCCGATCTCCCGCCGCTCCCGCCGGCGTTGCGGGCGGCGCTCGACGAGGCGTTGTCGCGCCCCGCGCTCCAGCAGCCCTCGTGGCCCGACGCGGGCTACACCGCCAGGGTGCGCAGGCTGCTGGAGGCCGTCCCGCCGGTGACCCTGCCGGCGGAGGTCGACCGGCTCCAGGAGCACATGGGCGCCGTCGCCCGGGGCGAGGCGTTCCTGCTGCAGGGCGGCGACTGCGCCGAGACGTTCGGCGACAACACCGAGGCCCATCTGCGCGGCACGATCCGCACGCTGCTGCAGATGGCCGTCGTCCTGACCTACGGCACGTCGATGCCGGTCGTCAAGGTCGGCCGCATCGCCGGGCAGTACGCCAAGCCGCGCAGCTCCGACACCGACGCGCTCGGCCTGCCGTCGTACCGCGGCGACATGGTCAACGCGTTCGAGCCGACGCCCGAGGGCCGCCGGCCCGACCCGGCGCGGATGATGCGCGCCTACGCCAACGCGTCGGCCGCGATGAACCTGACGCGCGCGATCACCGGCCCCGCCGGGCTCGCCGACCTGCACCGCGTCCACGAGTGGAACATGGACTTCGTGGCGGACTCCCCCGCCGGCGCGCGCTACGAGCGCGTCGCGGGCGAGATCGACCGCAGCCTGCGCTTCATGTCGGCGTGCGGCGTCGACGACCGCTCGCTGCGCACGGTCGAGATGTACGCCAGCCACGAGATGCTCGTCCTGGACTACGAGCGCGCGCTGCTGCGGCTCGAGGGCGACCGCCTCTACAACCTCTCCGCGCACCAGCTGTGGATCGGCGAGCGTACCCGGCAGATCGACGGCGCCCACGTCGCCCTCGCCGCGCTGACGGCCAACCCGACGGGCGTGAAGCTCGGGCCGAAGTCGACGCCCGAGGACGCGCTGGAGCTCCTGAAGGTCCTCGACCCCGACAAGGTCGACGGCCGCGTCTGCCTCGTCGCCCGCATGGGCAACGGCAAGGTCCGCGACGCCCTGCCGCCGATCGTCGAGGCCGTCCGCGACTCCGGCCACACCGTCGTCTGGCAGTGCGACCCGATGCACGGCAACACCGAGGAGGCGCCCAGCGGCTACAAGACGCGCCACTTCGACCGGGTCGTCGACGAGGTCCGCGGCTTCTTCGAGGTCCACCGCTCGCTGGGCACCCACCCGGGCGGCATCCACGTCGAGCACACCGGCGAGGACGTCACGGAGTGCCTCGGCGGCGGCCAGGAGATCTCCGACGAGCAGCTCTCCTCGCGCTACGAGAGCGCCTGCGACCCGCGCCTGAACACCACGCAGTCGCTCGAGCTGTCGTTCCTCGCCGCCGAGATGCTGCAGAACAGCTGAGCCGCCCCGCGGGTCCGCCGGCCGGTCGCCGACGGGACCCGCGAGCCCGGCCGCCGTCCTACGCGCCGGGCCCCGGCTCGACGACCGCGATGTGGTTGCCGTCGGGGTCGCGCAGCATGAACAGCAGCGGCGCGCCGGGCGACCGGAACGGCTTCGGGTCGACGTCGACCCCGAGCGCGGACAGCCGCTCGTGCTCGCCGAGCACGTCGAGGGTGTCGACGCCGATGCCGCTGCCGCCCGGCTCGCTCCCGCCCATCGCGGGGTTGAGCGCCAGGCGCGCGACGGAGCCGGGCGGCGCGACCTCCACCCAGCGCATCTCGCCGTGCTCGCCGAAGCGGACGTCGGCGCGCAGCTCGAATCCGAGCTTCGCGACGTAGAACGCGATCGCGGCGTCCTGGTCGGCGACCGTGAACATGGCGACGCCGATGTTCGTGAGCGTGGTGGGGGCCTGCGTGGGATGCGTCATGCCCGTAGGACCGCGCGTGCCGGCCGGAATCATCGGGCGGGCGGGAAAGTTCAGGGGTGGCTCCCCCACGCCGTCTCGCGCCCCGGGTGCGACCCTCGGGACCGCCGGGCGCCCCGCGTCCGGCGCGCCCGCCCCCGACCCCTGTCCTGGAGCCCCGATGAGCACCGCCGAACCACCCCGGCCGCAGCGCGGCACGACCGCCGAGGAGCGCGGGTCCGACGCCAACGAGCACGAGCGGGCGCTCGGGGCCGCCACGACCTGGCCGCAGCGGCTGCGGGCCGCGGCGCACCCGAAGCTGCTCCTCGGCCAGGCCGACGGCTACCCGCCCGGCATCAAGCAGTTCCTCTGGTTCTGCCTGCTCATCCTCTATCCCGGCTGGCTGGTCCTCGTCCTGCTCGCGTGGCCCGCGTACCTCGTCGCCAGCGTCGTCGGCAAGGTCGGCGAGGCCTTCCTGACGCTGCTGTTCTGGCCCGTCCGCCGGCACCACTTCAAGAACCACCCCGAGGAGTACGCGGCGTGGTCGGAGAAGCACGGCCGCAAGGCCGGCTGAGGCACGACGCGTGGGCCTCCTCCGTCGGCGCGGGTCGAGCACGACCCTCCGGCTCCACCCTGCGGGTCCGCTGCGGCCGACGGACACGGTCACCGTGACCGTCGCGCTGGACGAGCCGGTCGACCGCGTCGAGGGCGCGCGTCTCGAGCTCGGGTACGTCAATCGCTACCCCTACCGCTGGGCGGGTCGTCGCGCGGTCTCCTCCGCGTCCCTGGACCACGACCTGTTCTCCACCGTGGACGTGGGCACGGACTACGGCTCCGACCGCGACACCGAGGAGTGGGTCCACGTCCTGGACGTGCCGCTGCCCGCCGCCGGCGGCCGCCTGGAGGCCGGCACGCGCGACGTCCAGCTCCGCGTCCCGTCCTGGGCGCCGGGGAGCTCCGACGTGATGGTGCGCTGGATGATCCGGCTCCACGTCGAGCGCTCGGGGCGGGACGTCACCGCCGAGGAGGAGCTGACGGTGCTCGTCGCGCCCCCGGATCCCGCTCCGGAGCAGCCGCACGAGCGTCTCGAGGGTCAGGGCGCCGAGGTCGTCGTCGTCCCGGACCGCGACTGGTGGCGTCCCGGCGAGGAGCTGCGCGGCACGGTCCTGATCACGCCGACGGCCCCCGTGAGCACCGGCACCCTGGACGTGCGGATCGAGCGCCTGAGGATCTCGCACCCGCTCGTCCGGACCCCTGGCGGCACGCAGGTCATCGAGCGGCCGTCCGTGCGGGTCGCCAAGGGCTTCACGCTGCGGACCGGGGTGGAGACCGCCATCCCGTTCGTCATCGCGGTCCCGGAGGACGCGCCCCCGACGACGGAGTCGGTGCACGCGTCCGTCGCGTGGTTCGTCCGCGCGAGCGTCGAGTACCCGGGGCACGCGTCCATCTGGCCCGACCGGGTCCGGCGCGGCTTCGGCGTCTTCACGGCCTAGATTGCGGCGGGGACCGGCCGCGCGACGGCGATCGGCATAGTTGTGGGCATCACCCCGCTGCCCGACATCGAGGACCGCGCCGACTGCGAGCGGCTCGTCCGCGCCTTCTACGGCCGCGCGCTCCAGGACCCGATCATCGGCTGGATCTTCACGGACGTCGCCGAGCTGGACCTCGAGGAGCACGTGCCGAAGATCGCGTCGTTCTGGGAGACCGTCCTGCTCGGCGCGAAGACCTACACCGGCGGCGCGTTCCACCCCCACGCGGCGCTGCACGCCCGCGTCCCCCTGCGCCCGGGGCACTTCCAGCGCTGGATCGCACTGTGGCGCACGACCGTCGACGCGCTGTTCGCGGGCGAGCGGGCGGACGAGGCGAAGCGGCACGCGGACCGGCTCGCGTTCGCGTTCCAGGGACGCCTGCGCACGCTGACGCCGCCGGCCCCCGCGCCGCCGTCCGGTGGTGGCCTGTCGGTCACCCGGCACGGACCGGCGGAGGGGGACGGCCTGTCCGTCACCCGGCACGGGCCCGGCGACGCCGGCGACTGACGCCGGCGGAGGCGACGCCCCGGGGAGTGCCCGCCGCGGCCCGGAGGCGCGCCGGCCGTCAGGGCCGCTGCGGCGGATGGACGACGGCCCCCCGCAGCGACGGCGGCACGGTGGGCGGGCCGTCGGTCCGGGCCGGCGGCGGGTAGCGCTCCTCCGCGCGCCGCGTCGCCGCGTCCTGGAACACGTGGATCGCCGCGCGGTGATGGCCGGCGGCCCCCTCGGCGAACGCGCGCCGCGCCTCGCCGACCGCGTCCCGGACGACCTCGCGGTCCCACGGGATCGCGCGGTCCTGCCGCCGGCGCCAGGCGCCGACCACCGCGGTCCAGGCGTGGGCGCCGGCCGCCCCCTCGGAGCGCGGCGGGTCGTCCGCCATCGCCTCGGTCGGGTCGGTCGTCTGGAACCCCTCCGTCGAGTACCGGACGACCAGCGGCCGGCCGCCTACGCTGGCGCGGTAGGTCAGCTGCTTCACGGTCGGACCCGGGGCGCGCGGCGGGGCGGGCGGCTCATGGATGTCGGCGGGAGGGACGCCCTTCGGGAGCGTCGCGACGGTGCCGGGCCAGCTCGATCATCGCCACAGCGTACGCGGGCGGACAGCGGGCGTCGCGGTCGGATGGACCAACGCCCGGTCCGCGACGTCGTACGGCGGGCCTACGATCGGTGGATGTCCCCCGCCGCCGTCCGTCCCCAGCCGCTGCTCGCCGTCCGGGACGTCGCCCGCTCCTCGGCGTGGTTCTGTGCCCTGCTCGGCGCGACGAGCGGCCACGGCGGGGACGAGTACGAGCAGGTGCTCGTCGACGGCGAGCTGGTGCTGCAGCTGCACGACCGCGCCGTCGACCATCACCACGGGCCCCTCGTGGAGCCCGGCGTCATCGTCGGGGGCGGCGTGGCGGTGTGGTTCGCCATCGTCGCCTTCGACGACGCGGTCGACCGCTCCCGCGAGCTCGACGCGGTGGTCGAGGCGGACGTGCACGAAAACCCCAACGCACGGCAGCGCGAGCTGTGGCTCCGCGACCCCGACGGCTACCTGGTGGTCGTCGCCGAGGCGCGGTGAGCGACTCACCCGGGTGACAGATGTACAGATTGGTACCGAGTGTCACTTCGCGCGCTATCCTCGGTCCCGGATTCACGTGCAGCCGATCCCGGACCGATACGAACCCCATGGATCCTGAGCCCACCGTCGCCCCGCTCGCGGGTCGCATGGCGCGCCTGCGCGCCCGTGGTTCTCGGGGTGCTGCGACGCGCGCGGCCGACCGCGACGCGGCGGTCGCCGCCGTGGTCCCCGTCGGCGCCGGGCCCGTCGCGGCCGTCACCGCGGGACCGTCCGGGATCGACGTCTCGTCCGTCGTGGCGGTCCTGAGCCGTCATGGGCACGAGGTGCGCGTGACGGACCGGGCCGACGAGGGCGTGGTCCCCGCGTCCGTCGCCCGGCACTGCCACCAGCTGCTCGCGGACGTCACCGCCGCGCTGGTGCGCCACGCCGGCGGCGACCTGCGCGTCGACGTGCGGCTGCGGACCGAGGACGAGCAGCTCGTCCTCGCGGTGCAGACCCTGGCCGTCGGCGATCATCCGCGGCCGCTGGAGCTCGGCGCCCGCGACGAGGACCTGCTGCGGCGCCGCGTCGAGGCCGCCGCCGGCCGCGCGACGATCCGCACCACCCACGGCGGCAACTGGCTCGCCATGGCGCGCCTGCCGCTGTAGGGCCGGCGCAGCCTCGCTCAGGCGGCGAAGCGCTTCTCGGACCGCGCCTTGGCCTTCGCGGCCTCGACCTCGCGGTCCTTCGGCGGCGCGGCCGTGACCAGTGCGTCGAGCAGCTCCGCGGTGATCCGCGCGACGTCCTCCACCGCCTGGTGGAAGACCGCCTCGTTGGCCTGCGAGGGAGACGTCGAGCCGCTCACCTTGCGCACGTACTGGAGGGCCGCGGCGCGGACCTCGTCGCCCGTGGCGGGCGGCTCGAAGTTGTGCAGGGTGCGGATGTTCCGGCACATGGCCCAAGCGTACGCCGCCCGCCCGTCACCTGCCACCCCTCCGCCCGGCGCGTGGCGTACGGTCCGGGGATGACGCAGGAGGGCGCCGCCGCGACCGCGACCGACCGGGCCCCGTGTGCGCCCTTCGTGTCGCGCCTGTCGGTCACCGCGATCAAGGGCTTCGCGCTCGAGCACCCCGACAAGGTGGAGCTCGCGGTCCACGGGGCGGTCGGCGACCGCGACTTCGTGGTGGTCGACGCGGAGGACCGCCTGGTCTCGATCACGAAGACCGGCGCGTGGGTGGGCCTGCGGGCGACGTACGACCGCGAGGCCGACCGCCTCGGGGTCCGCGACGCGGACGGCGGCGTCTGGGAGGGGCAGGTCGCATTCGGGGCGCCGGTGGACGTCGACATGTTCGGGCTGCGGCGCAGCCCCGGGCGCGTGGTCGAGGGGCCGTGGTCGGCGCTGCTCTCGGACCGGGCCGGCCGGGCGGTCCGCCTCGTGCGGACCGACGGCCCGGGAGACGGGTCCGACGTCCACCCCGTGACGTTCCTGGGCGACGCGACGGTCGACCACCTGGCCCGCGAGGCCGGCCTGGCGACGGTCGACGCGCGCCGGTTCCGGATGCTGTTCGCGATCGGCGGGTCGCCGGCCCACGCGGAGGACGGCTGGGAGGGGCGCCGGGTCCGGGTCGGCGACGCCGTCGTCGAGGTCGGCGGACCCGTCCCGCGCTGCGCCGGCGTGACCCGGCACCCCGACGGCGGGGACCGCGACGTCCCGGTGGTCCGGATGATCAAGGCGTACCGCGGCCTGCAGGACACCGAGCTCGGGCCCGGCGTGGCGCTCGGGGTCTACGGGCGCGTGATCCGCCCCGGCCGCGTCCGGGTGGGAGACGCGGTCGAGCTCGCGGACTGACCGCGTCCGGCCGTCCGCGCCCGGTGACGGCCGGCCTGGCTCACCGCCCGTCGGAGCCCCGGCGGGACGTCGGCGCACCCTCGGCGGGCGGTTCTGGGGCAGGGGGTGGAGTCGTGGCGACGACACTCTGGGACGATGGGGGTTCGTGAGCACCCGACCCACCCCGCAGGACGCCGTGTCCGCCGCCTACGACCGCTGCCGCCGGATGCAGCGCCGGCACGACCCCACGTTCTTCGTCGCCACCGCGCGGCTGCCCCGCAGGACCCGTCCCGCCGTCCACGCCCTGTACGGGTTCCTCCGCGGGGCCGACGAGATCGTCGACGGCCGAGGGCGGGCGTCCGATCCCGACACCCGCCGCGCGGCGCTGGACGCGTGGCAGGCGGCGCTGCAGGAGAGCGTCGACGGGCGGCGGTCCGACCACCCGGTGCTCGCCGCGCTCGCCGACGCCGCCCGGCGGCACGACCTGCCGCTGCACCTGCTGGACACCTACATGCGGTCGATGCGCGTGGACTGCGACGACCGCGTCCGGATCCCCGACGACGCCGCACTGGACCGCTACATGGACGGGTCGGCGGCGACGGTCGGCCGGCTGATGGCCCCGCTGCTGGACGCCCGCAGCGAGGCCACCGAGCAGCTCGCGCGCCTCGGCGTGGCGTTCCAGCTGACGAACTTCATCCGCGACGTCCGCGAGGACTGGACGATGGACCGCGTCTACCTGCCGGGGCTCGACGAGGACGAGCTGCGCCGCGGCGTCGCCTCGCCGCTCCTGCGGGGCCGCGTCGCCGACGACGTCGACCGCGCCCGCCGGCTGTTCGCGGAGACGACGGACGTCGAGGACCACGTCCCCGCGTCGATGCGCCGCGGCATGCGGCTCGCCCGCGCCGTCTACGGCCGGGTCCTCGACCGCGTCGAGTCGCTCGGCTACGACGTGCTGTCGGGTCGCACGGCCCTCGGGCCGCGCGATCTGGGGCCGGTGCTCGCCACCGCCCTGCGGCGCGGCTGAGGCATCTCAGCCGGCCGCCCCGGACCGTCGGGCTCCGGTCGGGACCTCACCGGCGCCGGCCCCGACCGGGGCGTGGATCAGGCCGGCCCCGGCACGAGCCCGGCGGCGAGCGTCCCGCCGTCGCGCGAGAACAGGTCCGTGAGGATCCCCGTGACGACGGCGAGCACGTCCGCGTCCGGTGCGACGCTCGCCGCGAAGCCCGACAGGTAGAGCAGGTTCTTGAAGAACAGGACGAGCTCCTTCGGCATCCGGAAGCCGCCGGCGGCCAGCGTCCGCAGGAGCCGGCCGAGCGTCTCCCCCAGCCGGTCGAACGTCACCTGACCGTCGGCTCGGGCGTCCAGTCGCGAGAGGTCGCGCTGGAGGCTCGCGACCAGCGCCTCGACGTCTGCGTCACCGTCGATCGCCCCGAACGTCCGCATCGCCTCGACCTGGGCGCGAGCGTCGGACGCCGCGAAGCCGAGCAGGAAGCGCACGAGCCCCGCGCGCTGCGCGGCGTCCAGGCGCCCGCACATCCCGAAGTCGACCATCGAGAAGCGGTCGCCGTCGACGAGCACGTTGCCGGCGTGCAGGTCGCCGTGGAACAGGCCGTGGACGATCGTGGCCTCGAGCACCCCGCGGACGCCGGCGGCGAACAGCCGCTCGCCTGCCGCGCCCGCCACCGCCTCGGCCGGCAGGCGCGCGTACGAGACGCCGGGCAGCAGCTCCATCACGAGCAGCCGCTCGGTCGTCAGTGCCGGGTACGGCCGCGGCACGCGGATGTCGCCGGCGCCGAGGTCCTCCAGGACGGCGACGCTCTCGACGAGGTTCGCGGCCTCCAGGCGGAAGTCGAGCTCCTCGAGCGTCAGCTGCGCGAACAGCGTCACGAAGCCCGGCAGGTTCGCCGCGCGCACGCCCTGGTGGACGCGGTCGGCGGCGGCGCAGACGAGGGCGAGCGTCTCGATGTCCGACCGGAACGCCCGCCGCAGCCCGGGTCGGCGGACCTTGAAGACGACCTCGGTCCCGTCGCGCAGCGTCGCGCGGTGCACCTGCCCGATCGACCCGGTGGCCAGCGGCTCGGGGTCGATCGACGCGAACGCGTCGAGGTCGCCGAGCTCGCGGCGGACGACCTCCTCGGCGGCACCCGGCGGCATCGGCGGCGCCTCGTCGCGGCACCACGCGAACGCCTCGACCCACTCGTCGGGGAGCAGGCCTCCGGCGCTCGCGATGAACTGACCGAGCTTCACGTACGCCGGGCCGCCCGCGCGGACCAGCCGGTTGGCCCGCTCGATCGTGCCGTCGGCCGTCGTGGGTGGCGCGACCGGCAGCCCCGTGGCGGCCGCGGCGGCGGACAACAGCGCCAGGGGCGCGTCGGGCGCGGCGGCGCGGGCGACGCGCCACGTGGTCGTTGCCAGCGAGCCGATCGTGTCGGGCCAGAGCCTCGGGGACGACAGCCGCTCCGCCTCGCGCGCCAGCGCGGCGCGCCGGGTCTCCGCGCTCGCCTGGGCCTCCAACGACCAGGCGGTCAGCCCATCGACGGCGGCGAGCCGGGCCGATCCGCGCAGCAGGGCGGGACGGGACGGCAGCGGCGGCGGGGACGGCGCGCCGCCGGATCCGGGGGACGTGCTCATGCGCCCCACCGTCTCAGTGCACGATTGTCAACTGTGTGACGTCGGACCGGCTCGGGAGTGGGGTCTGGGGCCGCTCGCACCTCGGAAGCTACGGTAGCGTCACTACGGGGTGGTGATGACGATCGGGCGCGGGTGCCCGAGACGGGAGTGCGCGAGCTGCGGCTGCCGCGCGGCGGCTGCAGCCGCCGACGTCGGCATCGGCCTGCGGCCGGGGTGCGGCGGCCCTCAGCCGGCGACGTCCGCTTCGACCTGGGCGTCCACTCGGCCTTGGACGACTGCCAGCCGTCCTCGTCGAGCGTCCGCTTCCAGTAGCCGGAGATCGAGAGGTCCTTCCGGTCCAGCCCGCGGTCGGCGAGCAGGTGCCTGCGGAGCGCGCGGACCGCGACGGCCTCGCCGTGCACGAACGCGTGGACCCGGCCCTGCGGGAACTCGAGCGCGCGGACGGCGGCGACGAGCGGCTCGGCCTCGGGGTCGACGGCGCCGTCGTCGCCGCGGTGCAGCCAGGTGACGCGCAGGTCGCCGGGCGACGCGAGCTCCTGCTGCTCGGCGGCGTCGTGCACCTCGACGATCACGTGGACGGGCCGGCCCGCGGGGATCCGTGGCAGCGACGCGGCGATCGCCGGCAGGACGGACGCGTCCCCGACGAGCAGGTGCCAGTCGGCGCCCGGATCCGGCGTGTAGGCCCCGCCCGGACCGAGCAGCTGGAGCACGTCGCCGGGCTGCGCGGCGGCCGCCCAGGGACCGGCGAGCCCGACGTCGCCGTGCTGGACGACGTCGACGGTCAGCTCGAGCGCGGCGGCGTCCCACGCGCGCACCGTGTACGTCCGGGTCCGCGGCCACTGGGCCTTCGGCAGGGTGGCGCGCACCTCCGCCAGGTCGAAGTCGTCGCCGTAGGGCGCGCCGGGTGCGGGGAACAGCAGCTTCACGTAGTGGTCGGTGAAGGCGCCGGCGGCGAAGCCCTCGAGCCCGGGGCCGCCGAGGACGACCCGGAGGAGGTGCGGCGACACGCGGTCGACGCGCTGCACGACGGTGCGGACGGCGCGCCGGGCGGGGCGCGGGGTGCTCGGGGCGGAGGCTTCGGCCATGGTGATCCTCGGTCGGGCGGCGAGCGGACCGGATGTCCGCCGCGGGCGCCGGACGCGACCTCCCGGCGGTGGCCGGGGTCCGCGAACGACATCTTAGGGTCACCGTACAACAGTCGGGTCGCCGGCCCGCCGGGAAGGGGAACGGCGCGCTCGGATCGGCTCCCGCGGCGCCGTCGCGTCACCGGGTGCGACCGCCGGCGGCGGCCCCGGGTCCGGACCGGAACGACGAACGCCGCCGCCGGGGAGAGCCGGCGACGGCGTCGGGTGCTGCGAGGGGCCGCGCGGCGACCCGTGAGGGTCGCGACGCGACCGCGGACTACTTGACCGGGACGGTGATCTTCGCGACGCCGATGACGAGGCCGGCCTTGAGCGCGTCGATCTTGAACGTCGTGTTCAGGAGGTCGGCGGCCTCGGCCTTGAGCTTGACGGTCGTGCCCTCGAGGATGGCCTTCGTCTTCTGCTCGTTCAGGCGCAGCGGCTTCAGGGTGCGGCCGTCGAGGAAGAACAGCGGGGCGGACGGGACGGCTTCCTTGCCGTTGACCGAGACCTTGCCCGTCAGGACCGACTTGCCCGGATCGATGACGAAGTTCGTCAGCTCGACCTTGGTGCCGCCGGCGGTGAGCGAGAGGCCCGAGCCGTCGTGGTCCAGCTCGCCCTGGACGTACGGGGAGACGGTGCCCGGCTTGTAGTACGTGACGTTGCCGGCGGTGACCGGGAAGCTCGCGACGCCCTTGGCCGAGATCTTCGCCTTGCCGACCGGGGCCGGGGCGACCTTCAGTGACGTGAGCGCCTTGACGAAGCCGCCGTCGAGGGTGACGCGGGTGATGCCGCCCGTGACGTCCTTGACGACGGCGGCCGGCTCGGCCTTGGCGGCGGTGGTGGTGACGGAGTCGCTCTCGTCGTCGCTGCCACACGCGGTCACGCCAAGCGCGAGGGCGCCGGTCATGGCGAGGGCCGGAAGGGTCCGGCTGAAGAAGGAACCGCGGGAGTGCGTGTTGGTCATGCCAGGTAGAACGGCACTCCCCCGGAACTGGATGCCTCGGATGTTGACGGGACGCACGAAGCGTGCATCGGAGCGGCGGTCGGCGGGTTTCGGCTGCAAGAGCCAATCTTTCTGCGGAGCGTGTGCTCCGGCACTCCCGGCGGTGACGCGGCGTCGCGCCGGGCGCCCCCGGGCCGGGACGCGCGACGGGGGCGCCTCGCGGCACCCCCGTCGTCCTGCTGCGCGGGGTCTCCCCCGCGTCCTGCGTCCGGGCCCGCGGCCCGGCGGTGCCGCTAGGCCGTGACGGTCTTCGCGCCGGCCCCGGCGCCGGTGCCCGCGGCCGCCGACGTCGGCTGCTTGTAGTCGTCGCCGAAGAGCGACTGGTCCTCGGCGTCGTACGGGATGCCCTCCTCGATCCACGAGTAGCGGCCGCTGAGGACGCCCTTGGCGACCTTGGCGTTGGCGTCGTCGTCGTTCGTGCGCAGCTCGTGGAACAGCGCCTTCGCGCGGCGGCGGGCCTGGACGGCGAAGAGGTCGCAGAGCTCGTCGATCTCGCGGGCGCGCTCCGGGTGCTGCGCCTTCTGCTGCTCGGCGTACGCCACGGCGGCGGCGATCGAGAAGAGCTCGGCGCCGATGTCGACGATGCGGCCGAGGACGGCGCTCTTGGCCTCGAGCTGGGCGCCGTAGCGGCCCATCGCGTAGAACGTGACGCGCGCGAGCTTGCGCGAGTTGCGCTCGACGAAGCGCAGGTGCTGCGCCTGGACGCCGAACTCGTCGAACGAGCGCGGGTTCTGGCCCTCGCCGTGCGTCAGGTTCGGGAACCACTTGGCGTAGAACTTGCCGGCGCCGACGGCCAGCTTGGCCTTCTCGGACAGCCCGCCGTCGCCCTCGATGAGCTCGCCGGCGACCTTCAGGTGCTGGTCGACGGCCTCGCGGGCGATCTGCAGGTGCATGATCTCCGTCGACCCCTCGAAGATGCGGTTGATGCGCATGTCGCGCAGCGCCCGCTCGACCGGCACGGGGCGCTCGCCACGGGCCTTCAGCGACTCGGCCGTCTCGTAGCCGCGACCGCCGCGGATCTGGACGAGCTCGTCCGTGACCTGCCAGCCGAGCTCGGAGCCGACGAGCTTCGCGACGGCCGCCTCGATGCGGATGTCGGAGCGCTTGGAGTCCGCCAGGCGGGCCGTGACGTCGACGAGGGCCTCGAGGCCGAACGCCGTCGCGTTGATGAAGGCGATCTTCTGGGCGACCGGGTCGTGCTCGCCGACCGGCTTGCCCCACTGGACGCGCTCGGTACCGAACTCGCGGGCGACGCGGGAGGCCCACTTGGCCGTGCCGGCGCAGATGGCGGGCAGCGCGAGGCGGCCGGTGTTCAGGGTCTGCAGGGCGATCTTCAGGCCCTGGCCCTCCTGGCCGATGAGGTTCTCCTTGGGGACGAAGACGTCCTCGAGCAGCGTCTGCGAGTTCTCGATGCCCTTGAGGCCCATGAACTGGTTGCGGTGCTCGACGGTGATGCCCTCGGAGTCGTACTCCAGGACGAACGCCGAGACGCCGCCCTTGTGGCCCTCGCTCTTGGGGACCTTCGCCATGATCACGACGATGTCGGCGATCGCGCCGTTGGTCGCCCACAGCTTGCGGCCGGTGATGCGGTAGCCGGTGCCGTCCTCGGTCGGGACGGCCGCGCAGGAGACGCGCGCCGGGTCGGAGCCGACGTCGGGCTCCGTCAGCAGGAAGGCGGAGATGTGGTCCTTGGCGACCTTCGGGAGCCACTGCTGCTTCTGCTCCTCGTTGCCCGCGATCATCAGCGGCTCGGCGACGCCGATCGACTGGTGGGCGGAGAGCAGGGCGCCGAGGGAGCCGTGCCACGTGCCGATCATCGCCAGCGCGCGGTTGTAGTCGACCTGGGAGAGCCCGAGGCCGCCGTACTTCAGCGGCACCTTCATGCCGAAGGCGCCGAGCTCCTTGAAGCCGTCGATGACGGCGTCCGGGATCTTCGCGTCGCGCTCGATCTGGAGGTGGTCGACCTCGTCCTGCAGGAACGTCCGGAGCTTCTCCAGGAAGACCTTGCCGCGAGCGGCCTTCTCGGCGTCGTCCGCCGGCAGCGGGTGGATCAGATCGAAGCGGAAGTCCCCGAGGTACAGCTCCTTGCCGAAGGAGGGCAGCTTCCAGTCGGTCTCACGCGCGTCCTCGGCGAACTTGCGGGACTCGGCGCTGGTCGGTTCGGTGCTCACGAAAATCGTCTCCGGGGCTCTAGATTGACTGGTCAGTCAACGTCTTCTACCGAGGGTAGCGGGCCCGGCGACGATCCGCCACCCGGATCCGGCCCTCCGGCGGAAGGCGGACGGGGCCGGGAGGTCCGCTGCGCCCCGGGCCGCCCGGGCCACGACCGGCCCCGGGAACGACGAAGGGCCGCCCGACGGGCGGCCCTCCAGGGTCCTTCGTGCTCGCGGGGCGCCGGCTGCGCCCCGGAGGATCAGCGGCTGGTCGTCGTCCCCGAGGAGGACGCGGTCGCGCTGACGCGGCGGGCGCCGACGTACGCCGCGCCCCAGTAGTCGTCGTCGATCCGGTGCTCCATGACGCCCTTGGTCGTCGCGGAGATCGCGGTCGTGGCGCTCGTGGCGATGCCGACGTGCGACGCGCCGGCGCCGGCGGTCGAGAAGAAGACGAGGTCGCCGGGCTGGATGTCGGCCTTCTGGACGGCCGTGCCCTCCTCGTACTGCTCGAACGACGTACGCGGCAGGGAGATCCCGGCCTTCTTGAACGCGAAGACGACGAGGCCGGAGCAGTCGAAGCCCGACGAGTCGTTGCCGCCGCTCACGTAGGGCGTCCCGATGACGGACTGCGCGGCCGCGATCACGGCGGTCAGGTCGCCGGCGGCCGCCGGTGTCGTGGTCCCGTTCGACGTGCCGGTGAGCTTCTGCTCGACCGTCGTGGCGAACGGCATCTTCATCGCCTTGATCGTCTCGAGGTTCGGGCGGCCGGTCTTGGTGAGCTTGCGCGCGCTCTGGTACTTGCGCAGCGCGACGCGGGTCTTCGCGCCGATGGCGCCGTCGGCGCGGACGTGGACGCGCTTCTGGATCTTCTTGTTCTGGGCGCGCGTGAGCTTGACCGTCTTCGTGGCCGAGACCGCGGACGCCGGCGGCGCCGCCGGCGTGGTGCCGTCGGACGGGTCGGCCGGCGTCGTGGTGCCGGAGCCGTCGGCTGGCGTGCCGGGCGTCGGGCTGACGGTGGTGCCGCCCGTCGGGGCGGGGTCCTGCGCCATCGCGGCGGGCGCGCCGGCGAGCATCAGCGTCAGCGTGACGGCGACGCCACTGGTCAAGCGTTTCACGGGGTGCGGCTCTCTTTCGTCGGCCTACGGGGTTAGCTGACGGGCGAGCGCGGAAAGATCGCGCTTCCACCCCGGGAGGTGGATGAGCCCCGGTGTCGATTGGTTCCCCCGTTCGCCGGAAAGGGACTCCGGCGACTCGGCTCGGGAGACCGTAGCAAGCCCGTCGGCGTGGGTGTCCCGGTTCCTCCTCGGCGGATGCGCGCATGCACGCGATCCGGCTCTGCGAGGATCGGCGCGTGTGGTGGACGACGCGAGGCGGTGTGCGGGCGGACGCGGACGCCGGGACCCGTTCCCGGCCCGCCGCCCCACGGGCTACGCTCGGCGGGACGACGGCGGGGTCCGAGACGGCACCGCGGATCCCTCCGGGATCACGGGCCGCTCCGGGGTACCCCCGGGGGCACCGGTGATGGCCGGACATCGCATCGCGTGCGCGCCGCTGCCGCTCCGCGCAGATATGCGCACGCACGACCGAGGAGGTCGGACCCCGCCGCCGTCGTCGTCCTCGGGACCGTGCGCTGCGGCCGGCCTCGTCGGTCACGGCCGCGCGCCGGCCGGCCTGCGTGCGGGCGCCCACACGCAGGCCAGTGTCGCCAGCGCCCGCCGGCGGTCGCGTCGTCCGTCGGAGCACGCCCTTGGGGCGGGTGTCCGATGACCCGCCCGCCGGCACCGCCGGGCACGCCGCCGAGCGACCTCGCCCAGGCCGCCGCCGCGGCGCTCCTCGCGGGCCCGTGGACGGAGCCCGCGATGCTGCGGCGACTCGGCCAGGCGGTCCGGCCGCTCGGGCCGCAGCTCCCCGGCCGGATCGTGACGGCCGTGCTCCTCCTGCACCGCGAGCCGCCGCGCGACGCCCCGCGGGCCTTCGCGCAGCAGGTCGACGACCTGGTCCGCGGGTCAACGACGCGCGGGGCCTGGCCGCCGAACGCGCGGGTGCGGCGCCGCTACGCGCCCCCGACGGCGATGGGCGCGGCGCGGTGGCCCGTCGCCCCGCTGCCGGCGGTCGCGGATCTCGGGCGCCTGGTCGGCGAGCGCGACCCGGGCGCGCTGGACTGGCTCGCCGACGTCCGCGGCCTCGAGCGCGGGGTCCCGGACGAGCGCCTGCGCGGGTACCGCTACACGCAGCACCCGCGGGCCGGCGGTCCGCCGCGGGTGCTGGAGCGCCCGAAGGCGCGCCTGAAGGCGGCCCAGCGCGTCCTCCTGCGCGAGGTCCTCGGGTCGATCCCGCCGCACGACGCCGCCTGCGGCTTCGTCGCCGGCCGCTCCGTCGTGGACCACGCGGCCCGCCACGTCGGCCGGCCGGTGCTCGTCCGGATGGACCTCGAGGACTTCTTCGCTCAGGTCACCGCCGGGCGCGTGTTCGGGATCCTGCGGACCGCCGGATACGCCGAGCCCGTCGCGCACGCGATCGTCGGCCTGACGACCAACGTCGTCCCGTACAGCTTCTGGGCCCGGATCCCGCGGCCGTCCGAGCCGCCCGCGATCGCGCGGCACCACCGCCTCGGTCGCCGGCTCGCCGAGCCGCACCTCCCGCAGGGCGCGCCGACCTCCCCCGCGCTGGCGAACCTCGCGGCGTTCCGGCTGGACCGGCGACTCGACGGCCTCGCCCGCTCCCTCGGCCTGACGTACTCGCGCTACGCCGACGACCTGGCGCTGTCCGGAGGCCGGCACCTGGCGCGCCGCGCGTACGAGCTCGAGGCGACCGTCACCGCGATCGCCGCCGCCGAGGGCTTCCGCGTCAACGCGGCGAAGACCCGCGTGCTGGCCCGCGAGGGCCGGCAGTCGTTGTGCGGGATCGTCGTCAACGAGCGCCCGTCGGTGCCCCGGCGCGACGTCGACCGGCTGCGGGCGCTGCTGCACGAGGCCGAGCACCACGGGCCCCGGGTCGCCGACCGCCGGGGGTTGGGCGCCGCGTTCGAGGCCCACGTCCGCGGCCGCGTGGCGTGGGTCGCACAGGTCCATCCCGCGCGCGGCGCGCGGCTGCGGGCGCAGCTGGACCGGATCGACTGGAACGCCCCGCGGATCGACCTCGACGACGCCGCGAAGTAGCCTCGCGACATGCCCGCCGGCTCCGAGATCGACGTCCTCTACGCCGCGGGCGCGGCGCCGCACGGGGACCTCGACTGGTTCGACGCGCACACCCACATCGGGCAGAACGACCCGGACGGGATGACGGCGACCGCCGACGAGATCCTCGCCGGCCTCGACGCGTCCGGCCACCGCCGGGCGCTGACGTTCGCGATGCACGAGCCCGACGGCTACCGCGACGCCAACGACGTCGTCCTGCGCGCGTGCGCGGCGTCCGGCGGACGCCTGCTGCCGCTTGCCCGGATCGCGCCGGGGTCTCCTGGCGCTCTCGACGAGGCGCGCCGCTGCCTGGACGCCGGGGCGCTCGGCTTCAAGCTCCATCCCCGCAGCGACGCGTTCGCGCTGACCCACCCCGACGTCGAGGCGGTCGTCGCCCTGGTGGCCGAGCGGCGGGGGCCGGTGCTGTTCCACGCCGGGCGCGGCATCCCGCAGCTCGGGGAGGCGGCGGTCCGGCTCGCGGAGCGGTACCCGGACGCGCGGCTGATCCTCGCCCACGCGGCGGTCTCGGATCTCGGCACGCTCGCCGAGGCGGCCGCCCGGCTGCCGAACCTCCTCTTCGACACCGCCTGGTGGCACCCCGCCGACATCCTCCAGCTCTACGCGACGATCCCGCCGGGCAACGTCCTCTACGCGAGCGACATGCCCTACGGCCCCGGCCAGTTCACGGCCTTCGCGAGCCTGCGCTGCGCGGCCGCGGTGGGCCTCGGGACCGACGTCTTCCGCGAGATCGCCGGCGGGCAGCTCGCGCGCCTGCTCGCGGGCGAGGACCCGCTCGACCTCGGTCCGGCGCCGGGCGCGGCGGCGATCGGGCCGCGGACCCTCGAGCTCGAGCGGGTCGCGTCCTACGCCTGCGTGGCGGCGCAGCTGTCGTTCCACGGGCAGGACCCGTCCGAGGCGATCGCGCTCGCCCGCTCCGCGGCCCAGACGCGGGACACCGGCCCGACCGGGGAGCTGCTCGGGATGATCGACCTGCTGCTCGGCCGGGCGCTCGGGCAGGTCGACGTCGGCGCCGAGCGGCCGTCGCTCCGGGCCGTGGGCGCCGTGATGGCCGCCGCGTTCCTGGCCACGACGCCGTCCGCCGGCATCCCCGACGTCGTCCTCTGACGGTTGGCCGGCGGCCCGCATCGGCCCCGGAGACCGCCCGGCGTCTCCCTGGAGGCGACGCCGAGGGCCCACGATCGAGCCTGTCGCCCCTTGTTCACTCGTGTTCACGAAGTGGATACCGGCCGGATACACGTTGACGGCGTACCGGAGCGCAGAGTGACGTCGGCACCGCTCCGGTCTCCTCGACCGGACCGCGGTGCTCCATCCCCCGCCCGACGCGGTCCCCCGCGCGGCGGTCCCCACGATCCCAGGAGCTCCGGTGTCCGGAAGCCCTTCACGCGCCCGTCGGTGGCGCGTGCCCATGGCCGCGCTCGCGGTCCTCGTCGTCCTGCCCTCAGCGGCCCACGCCGCCGACCCCCTCGCGGTGGTCGACCACACGGAGACCCTCGGCCCGGGCATCACCCTGCGCCACCAGCAGTACCTGGAGACCACCGGCTGGGTCAACCGCCAGGTCGTCACCGCCGACCTCGCAGGCGCCGCCGTCGGCTCCGACCTGCTCACGTCCGGCAAGGTCGCCAAGGGCTCGCCCCTGACCGACCAGGTCAACGCCGCCGGCGCGGTCGCCGGGATCAACGGCGACTTCTTCGACATCGGCAACTCCGGGGCCGCGCTCGGCTTCGAGGTCGGCGGCGGGCAGCTCATCAAGTCCGGCGACCGCAACGGTGGCCGGAGCTTCGGCGTCGGCAAGGACGGGATCGCCCAACTCCTGACCCTCGCGCTGGACGGCAAGGCCACGTTCGGCGGCGAGGCCCACGCGCTGAGCGGCCTGAACAAGGTGAACGTCGGGGCCAACGCGATCGGCGCCTACGACCAGAACTGGGGCGCCTACACCCGCGCGACCCAGGTCACGGGCGGCAACGTCGCGGAGATCCTCGTCTCCGGCGGCAAGGTCGTCCAGGCGGCCGCCGCCCCCGCGGCCGGCCAGCTGCCCGACGGCACGACGGCGCTGGTCGGCGCCGGCACCGGCGCCGACGCGTTGAAGACCCTGGCGGTCGGTGACCCGGTCGAGCTCTCCTACGGCCTGAACCCCGACACCGCGAAGAACCTCCAGTTCGCGATCGGCGCGGACACCCAGCTCGTCACCGGCGGCGTCGCGCAGAACATCGGCGACACGGCGATCGCGCCCCGCACGGCGATCGGCTTCAAGGACGGGGGCCGCACGCTGATCATGCAGACGGTCGACGGCCCCGGCGGCACCGGCAACGGCGGCGTCACGCTCACCAAGGAGGCCCAGATGATGGCCGACCTCGGTGCGCAGACGGCCGTCAACCTCGACGGCGGCGGCTCGACCACGATGGTCGCCCGCGCCCTGGGCGACACGTCGGCGACGGTCCGCAACGTGCCCTCCGACGGCACGGGGCGTTCCGACCCCAACGGCGTCGGGCTCTTCGTGACGCCCGGCGACGGCCAGGTCGACGACCTCGTCCTGGACGCCGCCGTGCCGGCCGGCAAGACCGACGACGACTCCAGCCGCGAGGCGACGGTCTTCCCCGGCCTGCACCGCACCCTGACGGCGAAGGCCGTCGACGACCACGACACGCCCGTGCCGCTGGCCCGCGGCGACGTCCGCTGGTCCTCCGACGCCGGGTCCGTGGACGGCGGCGTGCTCCGCGCCCCCGACACGGCCGACACGACCGTCACCGTCCGCGGCCGCACCGACGGGGCGCAGGCCGACGAGCAGGTGCGGGTCCTCCGCGCCCTGCGCACGCTCGAGCTGTCGACGGGCCGCCTGTCATTCTCGGCCGCCGGCGCGTCCAGCGCCGTGTCGCTGTCGGTCACCGGCCGCGACGGCCAGGGCTACACCGCCCCGGTCGAGTCCCAGGACCTCGACCTCGACTACGACCACGACGTCGTGCGGATCGCGCCCGACGGCGCGGGCCTGAAGATCACGCCGCTGAAGTCCGGCGGCACCGTCCTGACCGTGAAGGTCGCGGGCCAGACGGCGAAGCTGCCGATCTCGATCGGCGTCGAGACGAAGACGCTCTACTCGTTCGACGACGGGGGCGCCGCCGCCGGCCGCTGGGCCGTCAACGGCACCGCCGGCAACGGGACGGTCTTCACGGACACGCCCGGTGGCCTGAACGTCGCCTACAACTCGTCGCGGAACTTCGGCTTCACCGCCTCGAGCGTCGCCGCGCGACAGATCCCGATCCCGGGCCAGCCGCTGACGATCCGCCTGAAGGTGACGTCGAGCCACAGCGCGTCGCTCGCGTACATGGGCCTCTTCGACGCCACGGGCAAGAGCTACGGGCTCTATGCGCAGACCGATCCCGTGACGAACCTCGCGATGAACGGGAAGGGCACCGAGCAGGACCTGAACTTCACGGTCCCCGCCGGCGTCACGTTCCCGCTGCGCTTCAACTCGTTCCAGGGCATCGAGACGAACACCGCCAACCAGGCGACGGGCAACTACACCGTCCGCTCGATCCAGGCCGACGTGCCGAGCGAGGTCGAGATCCCGCCGACCGAGCCCCTGAGGGCCGACCCGCTGTTCTCCCCCGACGGGCGCATCCCGACGGACGCGAACGACTGGTCCTTCGCGACCCTGTCGGACGTCCAGTTCACGGCCGACTCGCCGGAGCTGACGAAGGTCGGCGTCGCCGCCCTCGAGCGGATCCGCGCCACCAAGCCGGACCTGATCGTCCTCAACGGCGACATCACCGACCGCGGCCTGCCGCAGGACATGACGCTCGCCCGCCAGACCCTCGAGGAGGGCGGCTGCCGGCTGATCCCGCTGACGTCCACGATCGGCCGTGACGACACGCCCGCGCCCGACGACACCACGACCCCCTGCTACTACCTGCCGGGCAACCACGAGTCCTACGGGCTCGGGAACGTCCAGGCGACGACCGCGCCGTTCGAGGCCGAGTTCGGCCAGCCGTACGGCACGTTCGACCACAAGGGGACGCGGTTCGTGATCCTCGACTCGGCCTACGGCAACCTCCGCAGCTCGAGGTTCGACCAGCTGCCGATGCTCCAGCAGGCGCTGGCCGAGGCCCGCGGCGACGACGGCGTCAAGAACGTCATGGTCTTCGCCCACCACCCCGTCGACGACCCGGCGGAGACGAAGTCCAGCCAGCTCGGCGACCGGACCGAGGTCGCGCTGATCGAGAAGCTCCTCTCCGACTTCCGCAAGGACAGCGGCAAGGGCGTCTCGATGGTCGGCTCGCACGCGCAGATCGCCGACGTGCACCGGCTGGAGGGCGTGCCGTACACGGTGCTGCCGTCCTCGGGCAAGGATCCGTACGGCACGCCGGACCGCGGTGGCTTCACCGGCTTCCTCCGCTGGACGGTGGACCCGGACGACGACGCCGGCCAGCCGTGGCTGACCGCCGACGTCAACGCGTTCGCGCAGTCGATCACCCTCAACACGCCCGAGTCGCTCGAGGTCAGCACCTCGGCGCCGCTGTCGGGCAGCATCGTCCAGCCCTCCGGCGTCAGCACCGGCACGCGGGTCGTCCCGCTGGCCTACCCGATGTCCGTGCACTGGGGCGGTGACGCGGGACTGGCGATCGGCTCCGGCCAGGCCGCGATCGACGCCGCCCGCAAGGCCGGCAAGACCGCGATCCTCGACCCCGAGACGCGGCAGCTCACCGGCCTGCACGCCGGCGCCGTCCAGGTCTCGGTCACCAACCAGTCGATGCGCGCCTACACCGACGACGCGTCGCTGGCCCCGGTCACGACGACGAAGACGATCCAGGTGACGCCCTACAGCGGCCCGGGCCCGCGCTTCGTCGCGAGCACGCCCGTCTTCACGGCGCAGCCGGTCGGCACGATCAGCACGGGGCAGTGGGTGACGGTGCAGAACGCCGGCGACCAGCCGCTGAAGGTGGGCTCCGTGACGCTGACCGCGTTCGACGAGGCGTCCACGGGCGACTTCCTCGTGTCCTCGGACGCCTGCGAGGGCACCGAGGTCCCGGCGGGCGGCAGCTGCCGCGTCCTGGTGCGGTTCGCGCCGTCGCGGGAGAACGCCACGTCGAAGGCGACGCTGACGTTCGGCACGAACGCCGCCGACGGCGACCAGACGGTCGCCCTGCAGGCCACGAGCGTCGGGCTCCCGGCGGGCCCTCCCGGCACGCCGGGCGAGGACGGGGCGGCCGGTCCCAAGGGCGACACCGGCGCGACGGGTCCGACGGGCCAGACCGGTGCGGCGGGGCAGAGCGGCACGAACGGCCAGGACGGCGCCCACGGTGACACGGGCGCGACCGGCGGGCCCGGGGCCACCGGCGCGACCGGCGCACCGGGTGCGAAGGGCGACAAGGGATCCAAGGGCGACAAGGGTGCGAAGGGCGACAAGGGTTCGACCCCGCGCCTGACCGTCTCCTGCAAGCTCGTCCGCAACCGCCGCGCGGTCTCCTGCACGGTGCGCTCGGCCACCACGAGCACGACGAAGAAGGCCGCGGTGCGCGCGAGCGTCCGCGTCGCGGGCAGCCGCCGGACGATCACCCGGACGGGCACCGGCCGGGTGACGGTCGTCGCGTCGAGCACGCGCCGCCTGACCAGCCGGACGCGCGTGACCGTCACCTCGACGGTCTCGGGCGCCAAGGCGCAGAAGGCGACGTCGGGCGTGTCCGCCCGCACGACCGCGCTGCGGTAGCGACCGGAGGCGGTCGGTCGGCGGTCGCACGGGGCGACCGCCGCCGCGCCTCCCCACCTCGCCGACCGTCCCCGACGGGGCGGCCGGCTGCGGTGGTCCGTCTGGTCCGCCCGGCCCGGCCGAGCTCCGGACCGCGGGCCGCGCGCCGGCGCAGGCCGGATGATCCGGTCCGTCCGCCGGCGCCGCGGTTTCCGTCCCCGCCGCGCGGGCACAGGAGCCGCTGCATGACGCGCCTGCGCCGGTCCGATCTCACCAAGCCCGGGATCTCCCGCGTCGGCGCCGGGAAGGGCTTCTACTACCGCGACGCCGACGGCGAGAAGGTGACGGACGAGGCGACCGTCGAGCGGATCGAGGAGCTCGTCCTGCCGCCCGCCTGGAAGGACGTCTGGATCTCGCCGCACGCGAACGGGCACGTCCAGGCGACGGGTGTCGACGAGGCCGGCCGCACCCAGTACCGGTACCACGACGCCTGGCGCGAGCAGCGCGACGCCGAGAAGTTCGACCGCGTCCTGGAGTTCGCCGCCCGCCTGCCGAAGCTCCGCGCCACGCTGCTGGAGCACCTGCGCCTGGAGGGCCTCCCCCGCGAGCGCGCGCTGGCCTGCGCCGTCCGGCTCCTCGACCTCGGGTTCTTCCGCCTGGGGTCCGAGGACTACGCCGCGGAGAACGAGACCTACGGCGTCGCCACGCTCGAGCAACGCCACGTGAAGGTCGACGACGACCAGCTCGTCTTCGACTACGCGGCGAAGGGCGGGAAGCGTCGCGTCCAGGTCATCGCCGACCACGAGGTCGTCGACGTCGTCGAGCGGCTCAAGAGGCGGCGCGGCAGCAAGAACCGGCTGCTCGCCTACAAGGACGGCCGCTCGTGGCGCGAGCTGCACCCCTCGGACGTCAACGACTACCTCAAGGAGCACGCCGGCGAGTGCTCCGCGAAGGACTTCCGCACCTGGAACGGGACGGTGCTCGCGGCGCTCGGCGTCGCGGTCAAGGCCGACGACGACCTGACCGAGCGCGAGCACGACCGCGCGGTGAGCGACACGGTCAAGGAGGTCGCGTACTTCCTCGGCAACACGCCGGCCGTCGCCCGCGCGTCCTACGTCGACCCCCGGGTCTTCGACCGCTTCGACGACGGCTGGACGATCGCGGCCCGCGTCGCCGAGCTCGGGGGGCCGGAGGCCTTCATCGACCCGGAGGGCCGGATCGCCCTGGAGGACGCCGTGCGCGACCTGCTGCGCGACGCCGGGGGCGAGTCCCCGGCGCTCGAGCGGGTCGACGGCTGAGCCGGGATCGACCGGTCTGCGCCGGCGGACCGGGGGCGCGGCCAGGCCGCATCGTCGGCCGGCGTCGCCGACGGGACGCGCTCGTCCGGGATGGCCGGTCCGCTGAGGGAGCGCTGCCCCGCGGCTCAGGCCGCCGCGGCGGGCGGCGTGGCGGCGGGCGCGCCGGCGGTCGCCCGCTGGACCACGAGGTACGTCAGCCAGATGCCGAGCGCGAACAGCGGGATCCCCATCGCGACCTTCGCCACGCCGAGCACGGTGACGGAGTCCGCCAGGTACAGCGGCAGCTGGACGACGAGCCGCAGCGCGAAGAGGCCGACCCAGATCCACGTCACCCGGGTGTACGTCCGCGCGAGCAGGGGATCCTTCCGCCAGGCGGTGGGCTCCCCCGTGAGGCTGCCGATCAGCAGGCCCATGATCGGCCAGCGCACCACGATCGACACGAAGTAGGCCGTCGCGTAGGCGACGTTCAGGAGGATGCCGGGCAGGAAGAAGTCCGACGCGTTGCCGGTCTTGGCGACGATGAAGCCCGCCAGCGCGATCCCGAACAGGCCCGACAGCGCGAACTGCAGCGTCTGGCCCTTGGTCAGGCGCGCGATCGTCAGCGCCGCGCCGACGACGACCGCGACGATCGCCGCGATCGTGGCGTCGTGCCCGAAGATCGTGTAGACGGCGACGAACAGCGCGGCGGGCACCGACGACTCGGCGATGCCGAGCGGGCCACCCACGGCGTCGAGGAGCGACGGGGGCTCGACGGCCGCGCGTGCCGAGGCCGGGCCGGTCAGCGGGCGCGCGCCCTCCGAGGCCGGGGTCGGATCGGCCGGGGCGCCGGGCGCGCCGTCCGTCACGCCGGGACCCCCGGCCGGGTCGACCGACGCCGCCGCGGGGTCCGGTCCCGCGTCGGACGCGGCGGGGGTCGGATCGGAGGGCGTCGCGCTCACGGGCGGAGGGTACCGGCGCGCGACCCGGGCGAGCCCCGAGCGTCGCGGACCCGGGTCCGTTCCGTGCAACACTTGTATGCGGCAGCGGTCCACTTGCCCCGGGCTGTCGTCGTCTTCAGTCCCTGTCCGGAGCTCCGTCGTGTCCCAGTCCGTCGCCCCTCGTCGATCATCGCCCCGCGTCACGCTCGCGGTCCTGTCCCTCGGCGCGGTGGCCTACTCGCTGCTGCAGTCGCTGGTGGCCCCCGCGCTGCCCGACATCCAGCAGGCGACCGGCGCATCGGCGTCCGCGGTCAGCTGGATCCTCACCTCGTACCTGCTCGCCGCGTCCGTCGCGACGCCGATCCTGGGCCGCCTCGGCGACATCTACGGCAAGGAGCGCGTCCTCTTCTGGGTGCTCATCGCCCTCGGCGTGGGCACGCTGATGTCGGCCGTCGCGACGTCGCTGCCGCTGCTGATCGCCGGCCGCGTCGTGCAGGGCGCCGCCGGCGGCATCTTCCCGCTGGCCTTCGCGATCATCCGCGACGAGTTCCCCAAGCAGGGCGTCGCCGGCGCGATCGGCATGATGTCGTCGCTGCTCGGGATCGGCGGCGGCCTCGGCGTCGTCCTCGCCGGCGTGATCGTCGACAACCTGAACTACCACTGGCTGTTCTGGATCCCGCTGGTGGCGATCATCCTCTCGGCGTTCCTCACCTGGCGCTACGTCCCCGAATCGCCGATCCGGGCCCCCGGGACGATCAACTGGGCCGGCGCGGCGCTGCTCTCCGTGGGCCTGTCCGTGCTGCTGCTCGGCGTCAGCCAGGCGTCGGACTGGGGCTGGGGCTCCCCGAAGACGCTGGGCATGATCGTCGTCTCGCTCCTCGTCCTCGAGGCCTGGATCCGCAACGAGAACGGCGCGAAGGAACCCCTCGTCGACATGCGGATGATGCGGATCCGCGGCGTCTGGACGACGAACGTCGCGGCCCTGCTGGTCGGCGTCGGCCTCTACACGTCCTTCATCCTGATCCCGCAGTTCGTGCAGGAGGACGCGTCGACGGGCTACGGGTTCGGGTCGTCGGTGACGGCCGCCGGCCTGTTCCTGCTGCCGTCGACGATCGCCATGCTGTTGGTCGGCCAGTTCACCGGCGTGATCGAGCGTCGGTTCGGCGCGCGGGCGTCGCTGCTGGTCGGTTGCGCGGTGACCGCGGTCGCCTACGGACTGCTGGCGTTCGCCCACGGCTCGCACTGGGAGGTCTACCTCGCCTCCGCGCTGATCGGCGTCGGGCTCGGCCTCTCCTTCGCGGCACTGGCGAACCTCATCGTCGTGGCGGTCCGGCAGGACCAGACCGGCATCGCCACGGGGATGAACACCGTGATGCGGACGATCGGCGGCGCGCTCGGCGCGCAGCTGGCCGGGACCCTGCTGGCCGGCGGCGTGCTGGCCTCAACCGGCTCCCCGTCGGAGGGCTCGTACCAGGCCGGCTTCCTGATGTGCGCGGGCGCGCTGGCCGTGGCCGTCGTGATCTCGGTCGCCATCCCGGGCCGCGGCCGGACGCCGGTGGCGGCGCCCGTCGCGGCCGACTGAGCGAGCGCCGGCGTCCGGTGCCGGTTGCGACGGGGTCGACCACCGTCGCCGATCGGCGGCTGACCGGTCGGGTCGGCCGGCGTCGCCCGGGGCCCGCCGGCCCTCAGGCCGAGGCGGCGTCCAGCGCGGCGACCTCGTCGTCCGCGAGCGTCAGCTTCGCTCCCTGCAGCAGCGCGTCGAGCTGCGCGACGTTGCGGGCGCTGGCGATCGGCGCCGTCACCGTCGGACGCGCCGCGAGCCAGGCGATCGAGACCGCGGTGACCGGCGCGTCGTGCGCAGCGGCGACCTCGTCCAGCGCCGCGAGCACCCGGCGGCCGCGGTCGTCCAGGTAGGCCTCCGCCCCGCGGGCGCGCGGGCTGTCCCCCGCGCCCTCGCCGCGGTACTTGCCGGTCAGGAACCCCTTGGCCAGCGCGAAGTACGGCAGGACGGCCAGGCCCTCGCACTCGGCGATGGCGCGCAGCCCGCCGTCCTCGTAGCCGGCGCGCTCGACGAGGTTGTAGTGCGGCTGCAGCGCGACCCAGCGCGCATACCCCTCGCGGTCCTGGATGTCCAGGGCCTCCTGCAGCCGCGCCGGCGAGTAGTTGGACCCGGCGACGTAGCGGACCTTGCCCGACCGCACGAGCTCGTCGAACGCCGAGAGGGACTCCTGCAGCGGCGTGTGCTCGTCGTCGAAGTGCGCGTAGTAGAGGTCGATGTGGTCCGTGCCCAGGCGGCGCAGCGAGTCCTCGGCGGCCGCCAGGATGTTGTCGTGGCCCAGCCCCTTGCGCTCCGGGTGCTGCGAGACCTTCGTGGCGATGACGACGTCGTCGCGGCGGCCGCGGCGCCGCAGCCACGAGCCGATGATCGTCTCGGACTCGCCGCCCACGTTGCCGGGGACGGAGGCCATGTACGAGTCCGACGTATCGACGAAGTTGCCGCCCGCGTCGGCGTACGCGTCGAGGACGGCGTGGGACGTCGCCTCGTCGGCCGTCCAGCCGAAGACGTTGCCGCCGAGGTTCAGGGGGAAGACGTCGAGGTCCGTGGTGCCGAGCTTCGTCATGGCCCGACGCTAGCAACGGGCCCCGTGGACCCCGGCCGGGAGGGCCGCTACCGTCTCCGGGGTGCCCCGCCCCCGCTGCTACGTCGCGTCCCCGCTCGGCTTCTCCGAGACGACCCGCCCCTGGTACAACGACGTGCTGCTGCCGGCGCTGGCGGAGCTCGTCGAGCCCGTCGACCCGTGGTCGCTGACCACGGAGGACGAGGTCGCCGAGGCCCACGCCGCGGGGCGCGACCGCGAGATCGCCCTCGAGATCGGGCGCAGGAACATCGAGGCGATTCGCTCGTCGTCACTCCTGATCGCGCAGCTCGACGGGCAGGAGGCCGACAGCGGCACGGTCGCCGAGCTCGGCTACGCCGCGGGCCTCGGCCTGCGCTGCTTCGGCATCCGCAGCGACTTCCGCGAGGCCGGCGAGGCCGGTGTCCCGCTGAACCTGCAGGTCGTCTCCTTCGTCGAGGCGTCCGGCGGCGTCATCGCCCCGTCGCTGGACGCCCTGCTCGTCCACCTGCGCGCGGAGCTCGCCGACTGAGCGGCGTGCAGGCGCCGGCGGGCGTGGTCCTCGCCGGCCGACGCGGGCCGGATCCCGGTCCGGTCCGCCTCAGGTCGACACGACGACGAGGGTCCCGATGTCGAGCATCCCGTAGACCTTCTTCGCCGTGGCGATCGGCAGCTCGACGCAGCCCGCGGACTGCTGGCTGCCGTACGACGCGCGCTCGAAGCCGTGGACCGCGTCGCCGTTGTGGAAGTAGCTGACCCACGGCACGCCGGGGTCGCTGTAGTGGGACCCGTCGGGGTTCGTGCCGCTCATGTCCGACGCGGGGACGTGCTCGAAGACCGGGAACGAGCCCGACGGCGTCTCGGCGCCCGGCGCGCCGGTGTTGGCGACGGTGGTCAAGACGGTCGCCCCCGCCCGGTGGACCGTGAGGCTCTCGTTGCCGCCCTTGTGGACCGTCACCCAGGTGTAGGTGCCCTGTGCGCGCTGGTCCTGCGTCTCGGCGGCCAGCAGGGCCCGCCACGTCGCCGGGCCCATCAGGCCGTCGACCTGCAGCCCGCGGCGGTGCTGGAAGGCCATGATCGCCCCCTGGAGCGCCGGCGTCACCTGGCCCTTGGTCACCTTCGGCGCGTCGTCGTAGCGCGCGACCAGCCGGCCGGTGGGATGGAACAGCTGCTTCGCCGCCTCGCGTCGCGTGACGGTGCCCGACGAGGACAGGGCGGTGGTCCCCCCGCCGCTGACGCGGACGGGCAGGTAGCGCAGGTGCGCGAGGGCGTTCTGGGCCGCACGGGTCGACGGGCAGGCGACCTTCAGGTGCGCCGTCCGGGTCCGCCCGAGCGCCGACTGCCCGGCGCCGGTCGTCTTGGCGGGGACCTTCAGCGTGTAGCTGCCGCACGGCGTGAGCGTCGACGCGGGCGTGAAGACCTCGGTGGTCCCGTGCGTCGACCAGGTGCCGGCGACGTGGGGCGAGAGCGTCGGGCGCGGGGACCCGGGCGCGGGCGCAGCCGACAGCTGGACGTTCACGTCGGTGGTGCCGTCGCGTCCGGACCGCTGCGGCCAGCGCGTGATCGTGGTCGCGGGACCGGTCTCGGTGGTCGGTGTCGTCTTCGCCGCGTCGGTGGCCGTACCACCTGTGGCGACCGGATCGTCCCCCGAGCCGCACCCGGCGAGGACGCCCACCGCGACGACGGCGAGGGCGAGCGGGACCGCGAGACGGCGGGACGCGGACGTCGTCATCGACCGAGGGTAGCCCTGCGCGGGACCCGTCCGCGCCGCACGATCCGGCGTCCTGGCGCCGTCCCGCTCGAACGCGGCGCAGAGCCGCTCATCCGGCGCCGTGGAGCTGCACGTGGTCCGCTTCCGCCGCGCCGGCGAAGGGCCGCGTGAGCCCGTAGGCGTTGAGGGTCGCCTCGGGCACGCCCTCGAGTCCGGGCGTGTCGGACGCCTCCCCGCGGGTGTGCGGGTCGTTGGCGAAGCCGCCGACCTCGACCGAGTGCTGCGGCGTCCGGTAGCCCGACAGGCCGATCAGGTGCAGGTGCAGCTCGTTGGCCATCTTCGCCAGGCGGGTCGCCAGCTCGGGCTCGTCGTGCACGCCGTAGTTCGTCCCGGCGGCGGGGAAGAAGCCGTAGCCGCCCTGCGGGCTCGTCCCGCCCGACAGCGGCACCCCGGCGGCCTTCGCGGCGGCGCGCTGGGCCTTCACGAGCTGCTTGCGCAGCGCGTCCTCCTTGCGCCCGAGCGCGGAGAGCTTCGCGCTGTGGCGGTCGCGGGAGCGCTCGATCGACGCCTGCTGCTGGACGACCTCGAGCCGCACGTGGGCGACGGCGTCGCGGCGGGTGCGCTCGGTGGCGACGGTGGCGGCCTCGGACTCGGAGAGCTCGGCGAGGTGCTTCTCCGCCCTGTCGGCCGCGTCCTTGGCCTTCTTGACCGTGACGGTGACTTGGGCGTTGCGCTCGGCGACCTGCTTGAGCTGCCCGACGCGCGACAGCAGGTCGGAGTAGCCGCGGGCGTCGAGGACGACCTCCGCCAGGCCTGGTCGGGGGTCCTCGTACTGGGCGACGAGCTGGCTGGCGAGGACGCGGCGGTCGCGGACCGTCTCGGCGCGGAGCTTGACCAGGCTGCTGCGGGTCTGCCGGAGCTCCGTCTGGATCTCGTCGAGCCGGGCCGCGTCGCGCTGCAGGTCGGAGTCCAGCGGCGCGAGCTGCGCCTCGAGCTCCTGCACGCGGGCCGTGACCTGCTTCAGGCGGGCGCGGTCGGCGTGCAGCCCCTGTCGCGTGCCCTGCTCACGCCGCTGTTGCGCGTCGAGCTTCCCCTGGAGGGACTGGGTGGACACGGCGCCCGCGGACGGGACGAGGATGAGGCCGGCGGTCAGTGCGAGGACCGCGGCGCGAGGAGTCGGGTGCACCATCGGCCGGCGGACCGTAGTGGCCGGCACGGGTGCGCCCCGCACTCCGTCGTGCAAGGTGGCGCGTCGCCACCGAGTGGGCGCGTCGGGACCGTCTGCCGTGCCGCACCGTCTGCCCGGCGGCGAAGGGCCCCAGGTCGGACGGCGCGGACCCCGTGGGCCGCGCCGGGCCGCTCAGCCCGGGCTCAGACGGCGCCCGCGGCGAGATCGATCCCGAACGCCAGCACGATGACGCCGAGGAGGAGGGTGATTGCGAGCGACCAGTCGTCCATAGCGCGCTGCATCCTAGCCGTCCGGGGCGATGACGCGTCAGCTTGGCGCGCTGCCGCGTGCGGCAGTCCCGTCGGACCGCGCCTCGCGGCCCGCCGTCACGCGTCGCGCGATGGCCTCGGCGGTGGCGGGCTCGAGCTCGCCGAACGTCGTCCGGCGGCCGCGCCGGTCGGTGCAGACGACCTGGGCCGCCCCCCGCCAGGGCCTCGGCGGCCGGACGCGGACCGCCACCACGTCCGTGAGCAGGAGGTCGCGGACCCGATGGACGGGCGCGTCGTCCAGCAGCCAGAGGACGCGGCGGTCGGTCACCGCGAGCGTCGTCTGCGGGCTGGCCCACGTCGTGGCGGGGACAACGATGCCGACGGTCTCCCCCGGCTCCAGGGCGGTGCGCAGCTCGAGGCCGAGCGCCCGGCGGACGGCGGGCTGGAGGCCGTCGTGGCTCAGCCTGCGGACCGGCCCGGCCGACGTGGGCACGAACGGATCGTCGACCGGGGGCCGGACGCGGCCGTCGGCGCCCGGGGCCCAGGGCGGGACGGCGGGGTCGGGGCCGTCAGGATCCGCGGCCTGGTGCGGGTCGCCCCACGGGCCGTCGGCGGTGGGTCCCGCGGAGGCCGCCGACCCGGTGCCCGCAGCTCCGGCGGCCGGGTCTCTCGGCGGCCAGACGGGCGGCGCGCCCCCCCCCCGGGGGCGGGGGGGGGGGTGGGGGGCGTGGGAAATCGTGGCCTGTGGGGGGCGCCCGAGGGGGGGGTGGCGGGG
>NZ_JBFAPC010000051.1:0-34002 GCF_040675535.1 Patulibacter sp. NPDC049589
CCGAGGTCCGCGAAGGACGGCATCGGGCGGGTCGGGTTGATCAGCGTCTCGCGGATCGCGCCCGCCCTGCCGGTCCTACCCCGTGACGCCGCCCCCGCGCACCGGGGCGCGCAGGATCCGGACGCCGGCGGTCGCCGAGTCCGCCTTCACGCCCGTCGCGCGGCCCGTGCTGCGGGTGACGACGCGGCCCGGGCGGTTCAGCGCCCGCGCGCGGTAGGTGACCGACGCGCTCTGGCCGGGCTTCAGCGTCTTGATGGTCCAGCAGCGCTGGCCCTTCTCGAGCGTCGACTTCGGCTTGGCGGACACGTACTGCAGGCCCGCGGGGATCGCCTCGCAGATGCGGACGTTGCGCAGCGTCGTCCCGCCGGTGTTGCGCACCCGCACCTTGATCAGGGTCGACTGACCCGGACGCAGCGTCTTCTTGGACACCGACTTGGTGACCGCGAGGACGCCCGGCGCGGGCTTCGGCGCCGGGGCCGGCTTGGCCGGGGGCGCGGGCGGCGCCGGGGCGGGCGGCGCGACCACGACGTACGTCTTCGTGACCGTCCGCTCGACGCCGAGCGCGTCGATCACCTTCGCCGTGATCGTGTATGTGCCCGGGACCGTCGTCGGCAGCGCGCCGCCGTCCGCGAGCGGCACGACCGAGCCGTCCGGGAGCGTCACCGTCGCGGTGCAGGACCCCAGGCCGGCCGGCGCGTCGCACGTGAACGTGCCCGTCGTCGGGGTCCCCGCGTCGATCCGGCCGCCGTCGGCGGGACCGCCGATGGTGACGGTCGGGGGCGCGAAGACCTCGTAGGTGCGCGTGACCGTCTTCGTCGTCCCGAGCGCGTCGACCACCTGGGCGGTGATCGTGTAGACGCCGGGGATCGTCGTCGGCAGGTCGCTGCCGTCGGGCACCGACACCGTCGAGCCGTCGGGCAGCGTCACCGTGCCGGTGCAGTCCAGCGGCGCGGCGCCCTTGCGGCAATCGAAGTCGACCGGCGTCTTGCCGCCGACGGTCAGCTTCGTGCCGGGGTCGGGCCCGTTCAGGACGACCTCCGGCGGGGACGACGTCGTCGTGTCCGCCGTCGCGCTGTCGTTGCCGGCGGCCGGGTCGGGCTCGTTGCCCAGCACGGACGCCGTGTTGGTGACCTTCGTGTCGTAGGTCCCCGGCGCCTGGCCGGTGACGGTGACGACGAACGACGCGCCGGCGGCGAGCTCGCCCTCGGTGCACGTGACCGTGCCGCCGGTGACGGAGCAGCCCGGCGTCGTGGTCGCGACGGCGGTCACGCCCGCGGGCGCGTCGTCGGTGACGGTGTAGCCGGAGCTCGGCGTCGCCGAGCGGTTGGTGACCGTCAGCGTCCACGTGATCGTGCCGCCGGCGTCGACCGCCGCGGGCGTGGTCTTCTCGATGCCGAGGTCGACCGGGTCGCCCGTGCAGGACGTGCCGTCGTTGTTCGTCGTCGCCGGGCCGTTCGTGACGGAGATCAGCTTGAACGTCGGGGTCACGCCGTCGGGGTTCGTGATCCGGACGCGGTAGATCTTGCCGGTGGCGTTGTCGCTGAGGCCGAGGTCGCCGTTCACGAACGTCCACGCCGCGCCGGGGCCGACGCCGTCGGGCAGCGCGGTCTGGTCGAAGCGGGTGACCGTGCCGGTCGCGGGATCGGTCCGCACGAGCTTCGCGGCGCCCCCGTAGGTGGCGGCGCCCCAGAGCGACGTGCCGACGAACGAGAAGTCCGCCGTCGAGGCCTGGGTGAGCGGCTTCGACGTCGACGTCAGCGCGACGACGTCGGTGGCGTAGAGCGTCGTCGCGGCCGAGCTCGTCGTGTAGAACGTGCCGTCGGCGTCGAACGCGCCGGCGTTCGCGGCCGCCGCGCCCGCGGACCCCAGGTCGTGGACCGCGCCGGTGCCGTCGACCTGCACGAGGTCGCTGCCGCCGCCGTCGATCCCGTAGATCAGGCCGTCCTTCGGGTTGTAGCCGATGGCGTTGTACGTCGACGGACCGGCCGGCCCGACGGGCACGAACGTCGCCGACCCGCTGCCGTACTTCAGCGCGTTGAGCTGCGTGGGGGCGTTCTGCGCGACGAACGCGGTCGACACGGAGCACGCGACCGGCGGGACGACCGTCAGCGTCGTCTTCGCCGGCAGGTCCAGCCCGGTGACGCTGAAGTCCGAGGGCACGCTGTCGTGCGGGCCGGCGGCGTTCGCCTTGACGGTGATCGTGACGGTGCAGGAGGTCTGCCCGGCGTCGAGCGCGCCGCCGCTCATCGAGAGCGTGCCGCCCGCGACGACGGGCGTGCCGACGCTGCAGGTGGTCGTCGGGGTGCCGACGAACTCGAGCCCGTCGCCGAGCTCGTCGCTGAACGACCAGCCGGTCTTCGCGGCCTTCTCGCTCGTGTTGGTGATCGTGTAGGTCAGCGTCGACGTGCCGCCGGGCGAGACGGTCGAGACCGGCCCGATCTTCTGGTCCAGCTGGGGCGTGACGTCGAGGATCTTGATGTCGTCGAACGCCGCGTCGTTGCCGATGCCGCTGCCGTTGCCGTTGCGCATCACGATGCCGACGGACGACCCGTCGAACAGCACCGAGCCGTCGGAGGGGAACTCGCCGCTGCCCGAGCCGCCGACGGCCGGGCACGGGTTGATCGGCTGGGTGAACGTCGGGACCTCGACGCCCGGCGCCGCCGGATCGACGAGGTAGAACTTGTAGAGCGGCGCGCCGGGGCTCGGCGAGCCTCCCCCGCCGCCGGCCTTGCAGTTGATGGCGGCGGCGTTGACGGAGAAGGTCAGGAACCGCTTCGTGGTCGCCGCGAGCGGGATGTCCGTCGTGGTGCGGAACTCGACGCTGTCCACCCCCGGGTCGTTGGCCGTGTAGGCCGAGACGACGTGGTTGTCGTCGGGGACGGCCGAGCCGTTGAGCGCGCCGAGCGTGGCCGCGAGGGTCCGGATCTGCGGGTAGTTGGCGCAGGCGATGCCGCCGTTGCCGGTGAAGGTGTTCGACAGGATGATGCCGTTGCACGTGTTGCCGGCCGAAAGCCAGCCGCCCGCCGGCGTCGCGGCCGCCGTGTACTCCGCCCCGAGGGGCGGCGCGCCGACGTAGTTCTCCAGCGCGACGGCCGTCGTGCCCGTGCCGTTCTCGAAGTTCTCGGTGTAGACGGTCGCGGGGGCACCGGGAACGCCCGGGGATCCGGGCGCCGCGAGGGCCGGGGCGGCGCCGGCCAGGCCGGCGAGGGCGCCGCTCACGAGGGCGACGGCGAGGCCGACCCGCCGGCGCAGCCGGCGTGATCGCGGCACGGCGGCGGGCCTGGGCGTGACCGTGTCGGGCCGTGGCCGCGCGTCGCTTCGGGGGTCGTCAGAGCAGGGGGGACGAGTCACGGACGTGACGCTCCTGGGATCTCAATGAGGACGGCCGCGATCGGGGGACCCGTGACCATATGTCCATTCGACTTGTGGTCGAACGCGGGGAATGTACTCCGATCTGCGGCTTTTCACCAGTCCCCATGTGGCCAGTGGAGCGACCGGTAGCGGCCAGTACAGTGTTCGCCGACGTGCGTCGTCCGGCAACCCGCCGACGGGATCACCGCACCGACGCCACCCCCGCACCCGCGTCCGAAGCCGCCCCCTCCCGCTCGGCGGCCAGACGCGCCGCCTCGCTCGTCACCGACTCCGTCCCGTGACCGCCGACCTGGTCGTCGGCGCGCCAGAGGAGCACGTCGTTGCCCGGCAGATGGACGACCACGTCGATCACGCCGGACACCGGCGCTCCCTCGACGGTGGCGGCACACGTGGCGCGCTTCGGTCCCGTCGCCGTGCACGTCACGGAGCGGACGGCCTCGTCCGACGACCCCGTCTTCTGTTGCAGCCGAAGCCCGTACTCGGCGAGGACCCGCTGCTCGGCGAACCGGAGGTTCGGTGCACCTCCCCCGCACCCAGCGAGCGCGGCCGCGGCCAGCAGACCCGTGGTTCCGACCACGGGCGCGGTAGAGACTCCCGTGGTCCGCCGACCCATGTGAACACTGTACGCCTGCGCCGCACCCCATACTAGGACCACACCCGCGCATTCCCGCAACCGGATGCGTGTTCGATGCGCGTTTGCCGAAGCCGCCTTCGGGGAAGTGCAGACCCCGCCGGCAGCGCCCCTGCGAGCGCGGCCTCGGGCGCGGCAGCACCCCGGTCAGGCCAACAGGCTGGGCCGCGCGAATCCCGCCGCCCCCGGCACCAGCGGGCCCGCGTCCACCCCGAACCACTCCTCGAGCACCCCGCAGTAGACGCTGCGGAAGTCGATCGTGGACCGCAGGTTGTCCGTCGCGTCGAGCGTCGCCAGGCCGGGGAACTCGCCCAGCAGGCCCGGGCGGACCTGCTTGCCGACGACGAACCCGACGCCCGCGGCCCCGTGGTCGGTGCCCGTCTGGTTCTGCTGCGGCCGGCGGCCGAACTCGCTCCAGACGAGGACGAGGACGCGATCGGCGATCCCGCGGGCCTCGAGGTCCCGCTGGAAGGCGAGGATCCCGTCGCAGGTCTGCTTCAGCAGGCCGGGGAGGGCCGCGGCCTGGTTGTCGTGGGTGTCGTAGCCGCCGGGCGCGTCGACGGTGACGCAGCGCAGCGGCAGGTCGTCGTCGATCAGGCCCGCGAGCGCCGAGAGCCGCCGGCCGTAGTCGCCCGCCGGGTAGGAGGACGTCGCCGGCGTCGCGCCCGCCATCCCCGACAGCTGCCGCCGGACGCCTTCGGCCTGGGCCGCGGCGACGCGGACCGTACGCAGCTGGGGGTCGCTCGTCGGCAGGGCGCCGAGGTCGGCCAGCGCGTCGTAGAACGGCGGCAGCGCGTCGCCCCACATCCCCGGCGTCCAGAGCCCGAGGTCGAACGGGTCGGCGACCGCCGCGACGGGGACCTCCGCCGCCGCGAGCGCCGGCGACAGGCTGCCCGAGAGGCTGAGGCCCTGCAGCGGGTTGCCGTCGTCGCCGTGCTGGTCGAGGTAGCGGCCGAGCCAGCCGTAGGAGGAGCTGAACCCGACGTCTCCCGTCTCCCAGAAGTGGCGGGACGTGAAGTGCGACTGGTCCGCACCGGTGTAGCCGATCGCGGGAGCCGCGGCGACCTTGCCCTCGCCGTCGAGGGTCGCCAGGGCCGACGCCGCGGGTGCCCAGGTCAGGCCACGGTCCACGCTGTGGGCGGTGCCGCTCGTGACCTTCAGCGTCGGTCGGAGCGTCGCGTAGCGGGGGTCGCCGGTCGGCGCCAGGACGCTCATCCCGTCGATGCCGCCCGGCAGGTAGATCGAGACGAGGACCCGGCCCGCCGGGGTGGCGGCCGCGCGGGCGACGCCCTCCTCGAGCGCGTCGACGCCGAGCTTCGACGCGCCGTAGACGCTGACGGCCATCCCGGCGCCGCGCAGCAGCAGGCCGCGGCGGGTCAGGCCGGTGCCGGCGGGCGTCGGCATCCCGGGCTCGATCGCGGGCAGGCCGTCGCCGGCGCGCGCGGCGCCCATGCGGATCGCTTCGCTGCGGGTGAAGCCCGAGCAGGAGGTGGTCGTGCGGTCGCTCATCGGATCCGGGGGTCGGGGGTCTCGGCGGGCCGGGGGCTCACGAGGTCTGGGCGTCGGAGGAGCTGCCGACGAGCAGGCGCAGGCCGTTCTGGCGCAGCGCGAGCCCGGGACGCGGCCACGAGAGCGTCGTCGGCGTGAGCGCCGCCTCCTGCGCGTGGTGGATCAGCGTCTCGCGGTTGTCGGCCGTGATCGGCGGGTTCCCCCAGAACGCGAGCGCCCGGTCGACCGCGGCCTCCGGCGTCTCGGTCACGGACTGGACGACGTCGGCGGCCCACGGCACGAGCGCCAGCGGGTCGATCGCGACCGCCACCGCCGAGAACCGCCCGCGCCAGGTCGCGGAGTTCATCCACCGCGTGTCGTCCCAGCCCGAGACGTTCGGCGGCGAGAACAGCACCTGGCCGCAGAGGTCGAGGATCCACGACCAGTAGTCGACGTCGATCCCGCGGTTCAGCGCCCGGAGGAGCCCGGCGATGAAGACCGCCGGGGGCTTCACCATCGCCTGCCCGTGGTGCAGGTCGGGGTGCGAGAGGATCGCGCGCAGCACCGGCTTGATCTGCCGGTCGTTCGCCAGGTAGATCCGCTGCAGCTCGGCCTGGGTGGCGGCGTCCGGCGGCGTCGGGACGAACGCGGCCCAGAGCTTCGCGACGAAGAACGACGGGTGCTGCTCGTGCTCGACGAGCAGCCGGCAGGCGTCCTGCCAGTCGAACGCCCCGGTCTTGCCGAAGATCGTCTTGCTCGCGGTGTCGGCGTTGCCGGGGACGAAGGTCGACGAGAAGCTGGCGTCCGGGTTGTTCACGACGGTCAGGCCGGTGAAGGCGCGGGAGATCTCGCGGACGTCCTGCTCGGTGTAGGCGCCGCGGCCGGTCCCGAGCGTGAAGAGCTCCATGACCTCGCGGCCGTAGTTCTCGTTGACGTGGCCGCGCCGGTTGTCGTAGCCGTCGAGGTAGGCGAGCATCGCCGGGTCGCGGGTGATCGCCTTCAGCAGGTCGGGGAAGGAGCCGAGGGCGCCGTCCCGCATCGTCGCGTTCTGCGCCAGCATCGCGACGGCGGAGTTGACCTTGTTGCGCGAGGTCGCGAACCAGTCGTGCCAGACGAGCGTCATCCGCTCGACCAGCGGCTGGTCGGACCGAACCATGCGGTCCAGCCACCACAGCTGGTCGTCGCCCCACTGGTTCGCGGGATCCAGGGTCCGGCCGGTCTGGGTCCGGGGCGCGGGCCCGGAGAGCGTCGCGGGCCCCGGGCTCAGCAGCGACTCGACGGCGCCGTCCAGACCGAGCGCGAGCAGGCGGTCGATATCTCCGGGCCGGGGCCCGAAGCCGGCGCGCCAGAGCAGCCGCGTCGCCTGGGCGCGCCCGAACGTCACGGGGCCCCACGGCGTCGTCGGCGCCGTGGGGGTCGCGGGCGTCGGGACGTCCGGGCCGATCGGGACGACCGGCGGCGACACGGGCTGCGCGGGGCTCGGCGCGGCCGGGCCCGCGACGGGCTTCGACGGCACGACGATCGATGGGAGGGTCGGCGCCGGTCGTGCACCGATCGCCGGCTTGGCCGGCTTGGCGGGGGTCGTCGACGCCGGCGTCTTCTTCGCCGTCGGCGTCTTGCAGGCCGCGAGCGAGGTGCCGCGCCTGCGCGCCTTCTTCCGGCAGGCGGCGAGGCGCTTGCGCTCCTTCTCCCGTGCGCGCGCCAGGCGGCGACGCCGGGCGCGCTCCGCGCGGAGTCGTGACGCGGTGGTGGCCATGCCCGCATCGTTCGGCTCCCCCGCCGGATCCGACAGCCGAGCGGACGAACGGCCGGCGGGCGGGCAGACGGAAGGTTGATACCGCCGGCGGCGACCGCGGCGCGCCGGCGGCCGAACACCCGTCGAATGTCGCCGATCCGGACGGTCATGGCGTACCGTGGCCCGGTGTTGCGTCCACGCGCCCTCGCGCTCCTCACCGTCGCGCTGCTGGCCCTGGCCGGTCTGGCGGCGGGTCCGGCGGCCGCGTCAGCCCCGACCGCCCCCCTGACCGCGGTCCAGAACGCCGACGGGACCCAGTCGCTGCACTGGTCCCTCGAGGGCACCAGCGACTCGATCAACGTCCTCCCCCACCTGCGCTGCGCGGCCGACCCGCTCGCCGGCGGCGTCTTCGCCGGCTCGTCGGTGCCCTGCATCTGGCTCGTGGACCACAAGGCCCCGCTGACGGCGGGCCCGGAGGGCTGCCCGCCGACCGGCAACGACGACGCGTCGTGGCGCTGCGACATGCGCCTCTTCCGCGACCTCACGATCGACGCGGCGCGCGCCGGCGAGTCCTCGCTGATCATGTTCAACACCAAGCCCGACGGCGGCAGCGGGCTGTGCGCGTGGATCCCGCTGGCCGTCCGCCTGGGCCCGGGCAAGGGCGCCGTCCAGGCCGCCGACGGCTGCCGCGAGCGGATCGTCTGCGCCGCCGGCTACGCCGGGAAGATCAGCGCCGACACCCTCGACGTGGTGAGCGGCTGCAAGAGCGTCTCCCGCACCGACACGGCCGCCCCGGTCGGCACCGGCAGCACCACGGAGGGCTCGGGGTCCTCCGGGAGCTCCAAGGTCGACCTCACGACGTGCCCGGGCGCCGGCAGCGGCAAGAAGGGCAACAGCCCGCTCTACAGCGTCCAGGTCAAGCCCCGTGGCAAGCGCGGCAGCCGGGTCCTCGTGACGATGCGCCGCGCGGCGCCGATCACCGTCGAGGTCCGCGTCAAGCGCCGCTCGGGCACCAAGGTCGTCCGCTGGACCCCGCGCTGCGCGAAGGCCGGCCGGAACGTCGTCGTCTTCACCGACGCCACCAACGGCCAGCACGCCCGCCGCAACTACCAAGTCGTCGTCCGCTCGCCGAACAGCACCTACCCGCTGCGCTCCAGCTACGAGACACTGCCGCGGCGGTAGCCCCTCGGGGCGACCGGCCGCAGCGTCCCGCTCACGACGCTAGGTCCGGGCACCCCCGCCCGACGGGGGTCGCGCCTACGAGGTCGCCGCTCAGCCCCACCAGCCCACGAGACGGAGACCGGCCGGCGGCGTCCGGGTGGCCGCCAGGACGCTCGTGATCTGGGTGATCGTCGTCGACTCGCTGCAGGCCTCGAGCTCTCGGAGGATCTCCGAAGGCGTGCCACTGGCCACGCGAACGATCTCGTCGTCGCACACCGTGAGGGTGATGTGGAAGCCCTCGAACCGCACCAGCGAGGCGACCATCGAGCGCGCGCTCTGCAGATCCGGTGACGTGATCCGGGTCGAGTGCGGGTCGAGGCCGCTCGACGTCAGCACTGGTGACTCGGATCGTCGACCTCGAGGACCATGCCCGTGAGCAGGGCCTGCACGGAGCACGCCTCGACCGTCGAGCTCGCGGACCGCGCGTAGAAGCGGATCATCGCCCGCGTCGTGAGGAGTCCCGCGGTGGCGTGGATCTCGTCGGCGATGCGCAGGACCTCGCGGTGGTCGTGCGTCAGGTCGGCCGCCAGTTGCAGGGCGGCGGACCAGCCGTCGAACCCGACCCTGCAGCCTCGTCGTCGAGCGAGCAGCCCTTCGGTGATGCGCCGGCCGATGTGCGTCATCGCCGTGACGTCGCGGTCGGGATGTGACGTCTGACTCGTCTGCGGCACGGCGGCAACCTACATCCGGGCGAGACGGTGCAGACCGGGTCTTCCCCCGATCGGATACCACGGTCCATCCGCAGGGAGGGGTCCTCAGGTCCTATCCGTTCCGGGAGAGACCCTTCCTGGCGTTGTCGGCTTGATCCGAGAGCATTTCCCGGCCTGGTTGACGAGCACCGCGACGTCGTTGTTGTTCTATGAGGCTGGGCCGCCGGACGTACAATTACCGCCGTGTTGTACATTCCGGCTCCTTCACGTACGTTTACGGGGTGTCGTCTGCCTCGTCGATCAGCGTTTCTGAAGCCCGCCGCCAACTGTCGTCGATCATCGATCGCGTCGGCGTCGAGCACGCGCCGGTCTATCTCGCGCGTCGTGGTCGGCGCGTCGCAGCACTGATCGACGCCGACGACCTCGACCACCTCCTGGCGCTCGCCGAGGACATGGCCGACATCCGGGCTGCCGAACAGGCACGCGAAGAGATGCGAGCGACCGGTGAGACGCCGATTCCGTGGGAGCAGGTCAAGGCTGACCTCGGCCTCACGTGACCTACCGCATCACGCTCGCTCCAGCCGCCGCCCCCCAGCTCCGCAAGCACGACCCGCAGATCCGCCGACGGATCCAGGGCGCGCTCGAGCTGCTCGCCGACGACCCACGCCCGCCGGCCGCGACCCGACTTGTCGGCGGCGCCGGCGAGTGGCGGGTCCGCACCGGCGACTACCGCATCGTCTACGAGATCCACGACGACGAACTGCTCGTCCTCGTCCTCCAGCTCGAACACCGCCGCGACGTCTACCAACGACGCCGCTGACCGACGAACCCTCCCGAGGCAGACCGGCAAAGCCACCTCACCGCTCGTCGGGACCGTCGTACGCGAGGTAGATCCCGATGGCCTCCGTGCGATTGCGCGCGCGCAGGCACCGGAGGATGTTCTTGACGTGCGACTTGATGGTGCCCTCGGTCAGCCCGAGCTCGCGGGCGATCGAGGCGTTCGAACCGCCCTGGACGACGAGGTCCATGATCTGGCGCTGCCGGAGCGTCAGGGCCCCGACGTCGCTGCATCCCGTCGACGCCGGGGGCTCGTCCGGCTCGTGGCCGGCGCGCGAGAACTCCAGCGGCTGATCGGCCGGGACCGCTGCCGCCGCGGCGCTGTCGACGGCGAACCGCCGGAGGTGCTCGCGCTGCAGGCGCAGCCGTTCGTTCGCGGTGATGAGCGCGACCGTGTGACCGACACCGACGGCGAACGCCGACAACGCGGGGGCGTCGCCACCGCCACCACGGAGCCGGCGATCGGCGGTGAGCAGCCCGAGGGCCTGCCCGTCCAGGACGATCGTGGCGCTCGAGGTGCCGGGCCGATCGACGTCCGGGCGCTCGGGTGCCGTTCCGGGTCGGTACCCGTGGCTGACCCAGTGCTCCCACTGACCGGCGCGCCCGCGAAACAGCGCCGCTCGCGAGAAGCCGAGGCTCTCGACGGCCAGGACGCAGACCGTCTCGAGCAGCTCCGACGCGCTGCTCACGCGGTAGAGCCGGCGCAGCGTCTGGATGGTCTGCGCGACGCGCCGCTGCCCGAGGTGACGCTCGAGATCCGCGAGATCGTCGACGAGGCGATGCAGGCGCCCCGACAGTCCGATCAGCGCTCCGGCCTGCGGTGTTCCGGCCGGGGCGTCGTCGACCGCCCGCAGCGCGCGCTCGATCAAGAGACGCGCGGCGCGCGACGCGCTCTCCGCCGACGTCGGCCGGTCGATGCTCCACGCGCGGTCCCGCGCTCCGAGGGCGGAGATCCGGGTCTCGAGATCCATGATCTCGGCGACCATCTCGGAGAGCCGGCGCGTTCCCTGATCGACCGTCGGGTCGAGGACGGTCACGTGCCGCGCCCCCGGCGATCGAGCACGTACCGGGACACCGACTCGGCGCGGTTGGACGTGTTGAGCCTGCGCATGATGCTCTTGGAGTGCGACTTGATCGTCGCTTCGGAGAGGACCAGGAGGCGGGCGACCTCGCGAATGGATCGCCCCGACGCGAAGAGCCCGAGCACCTCGAGCTCGCGCTGGGTCAGCCGCTCGACGCCGTGACGCGCGTCCCGCGCCTCGACGCCGGCACGCGAGTCGTCGGAGCCGGCCGGGGCGTTGGCGAGGCGCGCGAGCGTCGAGTCCAGTTGCGCCGACGCGACCCGGAAGGACTCGAGGTGCGTCTCGGCGCGGCGGGCCAGGACCGCGCGCTCGAAGCGGACGCCGAGCCCGTCGGCGAACGCCTGCGTGTTGCGCAGGTCCGAGACGGTCAACGGGCGCCCGGACGCGAACGTGTCGCCGTGGAGCAGGCCGACGACACCGGCGCCGGTCACGATCGGCGCGACCACGTAGCCGACGCAGCCCGAGACCGAGATCAGCGGCCGGAAGGTCCGGGCGTCGGCCTGCGGATCCGCGACCAGTGCCGGGGCTCGGCGGCGCACGAGGTCCGCTTCGACCTCGGCCTCCTGCATCGGGATCCGCAGGTCCCGGATGAACGCGGCCAGCGCGAGGTTCGTCGGGTGCGCGACGTCGGCGACGTACAGCCGCTCGGGGAGCCACGACGAGCCCTGGACGCGCGAGACCATCGCCCGGTCCAGGCCGCAGGCGCGACACAGACCCGCGGGTGCGTCGTCGATCAACGCGTGCGGCGAGCCGTCCTGCGGCACGCGGTCCAGCGTCTCGGCGATCGTCTCCAGCGTCCGGAACCCCAGGTCACGCTCGAAGTCGACCAGGCGGCCCAGGAGCTCCGAGGTCCGCGCCAGCCAGGGTGCCGGGTCGTCGACCGCCGGGCGTTCGGGCGTCGCGTCGCAGAGCTCGTCGACCAGCCGCAACAGCTCCCGCCGCACGGCGACGGCCTCGCCGTCGCCGGCCCCGAGCGACCCGCGATCGAGCAGCGATTGCGCCCGACGCTCCACCGTGGTGAACTCCGAGGTCCACGTCGTGCGCTCGACCGGTTCGGGGTCACGCATCCGGGCCGCCGTCCATCCCTGGACCCTATGGCGGGGGTCTCGGGCGTTCCGTGAGCGGCGTTACCCTCGATACCGCCCGGGTGGAGGGTCTCGGCCATCCGATTGGGTGGGACGACCGCCGAGGGTGCCCCAGGTCACAGTCGGAGCAAGGACACGGATGGGACCGTCAGCCGCGAGAACCTGCGCGAGGTCGGCGCGGCCGCCGTGGCGGTCACGTTCCTGATGCTCTCGGTGATCCTCGCCTTCGAGGACTTCGGGTCACCGCTGGTCCGGCGCAAGATCGTCACCGAGGAGCACCGACGCACGGCGCAGACGGTGTCGGTCGAGCTACGAGACACTGCCGCGGCCGGTAGCCCCGCGGGGCGACCGGCCGCGGCGTCCCGCTCACCGCGCTAGAGCTTGAGCTTCACCGAGCGCTTGCGCGTGACGGCCTTGCCGGTCTTCGGCTTGAACGTCGCCGACAGGCTGGCCGTGTAGGTCTTCTTGCCGCGGCGCTTGAGCGACCGCAGGTACGAGCGCCCCGCCTTGGTGCTCTTGAGCGACACCTTGACGGACTTCAGCGTCGTCCCGGTCACCGTCTTGCTGCCGTAGAAGAGGCGCGACTTGGATCCCTTGCGCGTGATCGTCACCGTGTACTTGCCCGGCGTCGTCTTCTTGATCGTGGCGCTGATCTTCGTGCGCCGCGAGACGCCCTTGACCTTGCCGATGGCGACGCCGAACTTCTTGGCCGCGTCGCTTGCCGTCTTGGTCGCCGAGGGCAGGGTCGGCGGCAGCGTCGGGGTGGTGGGCGTCGTCGGCGTCGTTGGGGTGGTCGGCGTCGTCGGCGTCGTCGGCGTGGTGGTGGGGGTGGTCGTCGGCGTGTACGGGTTGTAGGGGTCGTACGGGTCCGCGGCGCTGGCGATGGCGGCCGCCGAGCCGCCGGCGACCACGGCGGCGATGGTCGCGGACAGGGCGATCTGTTTGTTCATGGGGGCTCCTAACCCGGGCGTCGGGTCGCCCGGGGACGATGGGGAGCACGAATCGTAGGGAGGTCTCGGGTCGATTCCAAACCCGTTCGACACTCGGCCAGGCCTAGCTCGTCGTTTTCGTTTGGGCGACGGGGTCTGCCGACAAGTAGGTCGCCCGCCGGTCGCCGTTGGAACAGATTCGGGGCCGCGAGGTCCGCCGTGGGGCGGACCTCCTCCGGAGCCTCGGTCGTCAGGCGGCGGTTAGCGCGTCGAGCTCGCTCTGTGCCTCCTCAAGTTTGGCCTGATCGGCGTCGCGCTTGTCGACCTGCTTCTGCACGCGCGCCTCGGCCTTGGTGACCCGGCCCTGGGCCTTGGTGACCCGGCCCTCGGCCTTCGTGACCCGTGTCTGGGCGCGGACGACGTTCTTCTCGGCGCGGGCGACGGCTTTCTGATCGTTCGAGATCGTTCGGTCCGGGCGACCCTTCGCCTTATCCGCCTCGAGCTTTGCGCTAGCGCGCCCGACGCGCTGCTGCGCAGTGGCGACCGCACGCTGAGCGGTGCCGACGGCGCGCTCCGCCGTGCCGACGCCCCGCTTCGCGCTCTCGACAAAGCGATTCGCGCTGTCGATCAGCCGCTGGTCCGACGCGACCTTCCGCTCGAGCTGCGCGACTTTGCGCTGGGCATTCGCGATTTTCCGATCGTCGGCCGTTTGCGCGCCGACGACCGCTGGACCCGTGAGAGACAGGAGCGCGACGATGGCGGTGAGCACCGCGATGAGGAACGGCGTGGTCCGCCGGTGGGCAGCGATCATGGTTGGGCCTCGGTATGGGAAGTGGCGATCGGCGGGGGGACTCAATCAACGTACGAGGCCTTTGCCGCCATGGCTATCCGCCAAGTGGCGGACCGCTGAGCCGTCTGCGACGTTGGTGTCGCGCAGGTCAGCTGATCGGTGGATTGCGAGATCGGCGGCAGGGATGCGCTGCCCTGCCGCCTACGGGCCCCGGCCGTGCCGAGGCCAGCATGGGTACGTGCAAGTACGAAGTCGCGTTCGAACTCGGCCCGGGCTCCGAACTGTGAAAGAAGAGCCGACCGCTGATGCGGGCGGTGTCGATCTGCTTAGTAAGCGATCGCACCGCGACTTCGCGTTCGGAGATCAGACCGGCGATCTCGACGAGATGGGGGAGGACCGGCCGAGCCTCCAGATCGAAAGCGTGACTCCCGCGCGTGCGGGTCCTGAAACTCGCGGGAGCTGAATGTTTCGGAGACGGCTTAGCATTTCAGAAACCGACGACACCGTCTCCAGCGGACCATCGTTTTTCACCACTGGCTCCGGCCTGTGCGAGCACGTGAGGTGCGCCCTTCCTGTCACAGATGTCGCGTCTCACTCGGTGGGTGCACGTCATCTTGAGAGCGGCCCGCCAGGGCCATCTCACGAAGCGAGAGCAGGGTGATGGACGATGGAGCGGTTCGCGGCGGTCGCCGAGGTCGCTGTCGCTGATCGATCGTGAAGAGGTTTAGAGAAAACGCGCAGCATCGCATGGTCGTCGAGGAGTTGCTCGCTTTGCGATGGTCGCCGCAGCTGATCTCGGGCGGTACGAGGCACGGGCGCTGGCGATGGGCTGCCGTAACCCAGCACCGTCCGAACGCGGGGGGAGCCGTTGGCGGGTGACTCTGCACTCGGGTCCCAGGAGCAGACCGCCGAGGCCCCGCGCCGCGTCATCGCCGGTTGCCGAGAACGAGCGACGCCCCCGCGGTGGCGGGGGCGTCGGTCCTGCGGTCGCGCGTGTTGCGGCTGCTACAGGCGGACGATGATCGACCGCTTGCGCGTCACGGTCTTGCCCGTCGGGGGCTTGAGCGTGACGACCTGCGTGACCCGGATCGTCTTCTTGCTGGGATGCGCGCGCTTGTACGAGCGCAGGTACGCGCGGCCGGACTTGGTCGTCTTGAGGACCAGCTTCACCGGCTGGACGGTGGTGCCACCCAGCGTCGTGCTGGCCGACGCGATCCGACGCTTGGTGCCCTGCCGGTAGATCGTCACCGTGTACTTGCCGGGGATCGCGCCCTTGACGCTGACCGTGACCCGTGTGCGATTGGTGAACCGGGTCTTGCTCAGCTTGCTGAGGAACTGGCTGACCGTCGAGTTCGTCACCTCGATCGGCTTCGGCAGGACCGGAGGGAGGGTCGGGGTGGTGGTCGTCGTGGTCGTCGGCGTCGTCGGCGTCGTCGGCGTCGTCGGCGTCGTGGACGTCGTCGTCGTGTACGGGTTGTAGGGGTCGTACGGATCGGCCGCGCTCGCGATGGCGGCGGCCGAACTGCCGCCGACGATCGCGGCGAGGGTGGCGGACACGGCAAGTTTTTTGTTCATGCAGGGGCTCCGAGGTGACGTCGCCGCACCAGAGGGGGCGTGACGACTGGTAGTGAGTCGAGCGGTTGTACGCCGTTACCCAGCGTTTCCTGACAGATCCGCTGGATCTGCCCTACTTGACGGTCCACACATAGCTCGTGGCCTTGCCCGAGATGGCCCGAACCGCCGTGACCTCGCTTCGTGGAACCTTGACGCTAGCGACGCCGTTGACGGGCAGCTTGCCCTTGTTCACCGTCGCCCACTTCCCGCCGCGGCGGACCTGGACGGCGGTCGTCCCCGCTGAGGGCGTACGGAGCCAGACGTTCATCCGCTTCGCGTTGGAACCGGTGACCAATAGCGGGAACCGAAAGGCGCGGGCGTCGCTCTTGCGCCGACCGTCGCGGTAGAAGATCCCGGACTGGTAGGTGGACGCGAAGCTCGGCGTCGGCGCGTCGTCGCGCATCAGGTACCAGATGACCTTCTCGGCCCCGGCCCGCCAGGTGCGCCACATGACCTCGCTGATATAGCGGGCCCGCGTCGCGAGCGGAATGCCCTTCGGGTCCGGCGGTGAGGAGTCGTACGAAACCTCGGTCACCCAGGTGCGCGGGAGCTTCGGCCCGACGGTCCGAGCGGCACGGGCGGCTTTCAGGACCGTCGTGATCCGGCTCAGGTCCGGAACCGTCGCGTCGTCGGCGTCGTACGCCGAGCGACTGGGCCGGTCGACCGCGTAGGGATGCAACGAGAACGTGTCGGCGCGAGTGACGTCGGAGCACGTTTTCTTGAGCGCCCTGTCGAGGCAGAGCGCGGAGCGCAGGAACGCCACCGGGCGAGTGCGAGGGGCGTTGGCCGATACCGGATCCCCGAAGGGCGCCAGCCCAGCCGCCACGACGTTCGCGCCCGGCTGCACGGCCTTCACCGCCGCGTAGCCCGCGTTCAGCAACTCCCGCCAACGGATCGGCGCGAACGGCTTGCCGTTCTCGTACTGCGGCCCGAGGTAGAGGTTGAGGTTCGGCTCGTTCCAGATCTGGAAGTTCTCGACCTTGGGCAGGGTCCGTCCCGCGACGAGGGGGTCGGCCACGGTCCCCGAGTACCGGCGCGCGACCGCGGTCATGAACTCGTTGTAGGCGTACGGATCGGGCTTCCAGGCCCCGGTGGTGGCGGAGAACGACTTCGGTCGTCCGCCCTCCTGGGCCCACGCCGGCGCCCGCCCGACGTTCAGCAGCACGGACATGCCGGCGGCCGTCGCACTGCGGACCTGGGCGTCGACGAGCGCGAAGTCGTAGCCGACCCATGTGGGGTCCGTTCCGGCGCCCGGCCCCGGCCGGACGCGCGCCGCGTCGTCCCAGCGGAGGTTGATACGCATCACCGACGCGCCGACGCTCTTCGCGCGGCCGAGCCACGCATTGCGGTCCGCGTCGGGGAGCTTCAGCACCGCGTTGTCCATGAACCCGGTCTGCAGCGTCGTGCTCGCCGCCCGGGCCTCGGCCGCGCCCCCGGCGACGAGGAGCAGCGCGAGGACCGACAGCAGCCGCCGGGCGAGTCGCCCGCCGCGGTCGACGCCGATCATGCGGACGGGCGGCGGCGGACGACGAGCCCGATCCCCACGACCACCACGGCGGCGATCAGCATCGCCCAGACGGGCAGCGGACCGACCGTGCTCGACGCGGCGGCGTCCGTCGTGGAGGTCTTCTTCTCCGACGGTGCATCCGTCTTCGACTCGGGCCCTGCCGCCGGGGAGCCGGCGCTCGCGACTCCCGGGTCCCCGGAACTCGAGGATCCGCCGGACCCCGATCCCTCCGACCCCTTTCCGCCGGACGAGGCGCCCCCGCTCGAGGGCGAGGCGCCGGACGCCGCCCCGCCGGACGGCTTCGCGCTCGGGATGCCGCCGTTCTTCTCCAGCACCGCCGCGAGCGCCGCGCCGTCGCGGCCTTCCGCGTCGAGGGCGCGCTTGCGCGACCCGCTGAGCTTCTTGCTCCCCGGCGAGGCCGGCGGCGCGGACTCGCGGTACTGGTCGACCGCGGAGTTGCCGGGCGGCGCGACGTCCTGCGCCGACGCGAACGCCGGGAGGAAGAGCGACGCCAGCACGGCGATCATGACGAGGCGGGGAACCTTCACGCGACTCCATACGCCGGACCCGCCATGATCCTGACGCGCATCGCGCCGGATCTCGTCAGGTTCGTCCCGCCACGCGCGTACCTGCATCTGATGCCCACCGCTTCCACCACGGCGACGCTGCCCGTCGCCCTCGACCAGCTCCGTCGGCTGACCCCGGCGGTCGCCGCGTTCGTCGCCGGGTGTGGCCCAGTCGTGCTGCTGGGGTTCAGCAGTGGCGGCTACCCGGTGGAGGCCGTCGCCGGGTACGGCGTCGCCCTGTGGTGGCTGCTGCTCGTCGGGTTCCTGACCGATGCCCTCCCCCGCCCGCGGCCGACCCGGACCGGATGGACGGCGATCGCCGCGGTGGGAGCCTTGGCGGCGTGGGGTGCCCTGTCGCTAACGCAGAGCACGGACACCGAGCGGGGGCTGACCGAGGTCGCCCGGCTCGTTGTGGCGGGCGGCAGCCTGCTGCTGGGCATGAGCGCCGTCCGCGCCGGCCAGGCCCGGGGCCTCGCCGGCGGCGTGCTCGCGGGGCTGACGGCCATCGTCGTCGCCGCGGTGCTGACGCGCCTCTTCCCGGACCTCGTGCCGAGCGCCACTCAGACCGGTGAGTTCCTGCAGTCGACCCGCACCCGGCTCGCCTGGCCGCTGAACTACTGGAACGGCATCGCGGCGGCCGCCGCGATGGGGATCCCCCTCGCGCTCGCCCTCTCCAGTCGTGCCCAGACGGCTTGGTCCTCTGCTGCGGCCATCGCGCCGGTACCGGCCCTGGTGCTCGGCATCGCCTACACGCTGTCCCGGGGCGGCATCGGGGCGGCCGTCCTCGGCGTCGCCGCCACGCTCGTGCTCGTCGCGCCCCGCCTCCTCGTCGTCCGGACGGCCGTGCCCGCCGCGGTCGGCTCCGCGGCGGTCCTCCTGGCCGGCCTGCGCCCGGACGCCCTGACCGACGTCACCGGGGGTGCCGCGCAGTCAGACGCGGGACGCCGGGTCTTTGTCGTGCTGCTCGTCGCCACCGCCGGCCTCGCGCTGGTCCAGGCCGGGCTCCGTAGCGCCGACCGCGCCCTGTGGACTCCCCGCTTCCCGCGCCCCCGCGGGCGTGGCGCGCTCGCCCTCGCCACGCTCGTCGTCGTCGCCGTCGTCGGCGTCGCGGCCGCCCTCGACGCGCCGGGCGAGCTCTCCCACGGCTGGGACCGGTTCCGCGACCGCCAAGTGACGGCCACGGCCGAGACCGCCAACAGCGCGGACCGGCTCTCGAGCGTCAGCGGCAACGGCCGCTACCAGATGTGGTCCGGCGCCATCGACGCGTTGAAGGCCGAGCCGCTCTCGGGCATCGGCCTCGGTTCGTGGGAGTCGTGGTGGAACCCCCGCCGCGGGGACACGGGCTTCGTCCGCAACGCCCACTCCGAGCTCTTCGAGCTCCTGGCGGAGACGGGGCTGATCGGCGGAGCGCTCTTCGCCCTTCTCATCGGGCTCCCCATCGGTGCCGGGGCCGTCGCCGCCGTCCGCCGGCGCCGTTCGACCATGCAGGACCCGGTGCTCGTGGTCCCGGCGCTCGTGGCGTTCGCGTTCGCACTGCTCGTCGACTGGAACTGGCAACTCGGCGCACTGATGGTCGCCGGGTTGACACTCGCCGCGGTGTCCCTGGGCCAACCCGGGGATGCTCCGCCCCAGGACGCCCCCACCGGCGACCCACGTCGACGGCGAGTCCGCCGTCTCGCGGCCGCGAGCGGGATCACCGTCGTGTCCGTCGCCGCGATCGCCACCCTCGCGCTGTCGCTCGTCGCTCCGCAGGCGGTCGACGCCAGCCGCGACGCCGCCAGCCGCGGCGACCTGGCCGGCGCGATCGCCGAGGCATCGCGTGGAGAGTCCGCCGCCGGCTTCGCGGCCTCCCCCGCCCTGCAGCGCGCTGTCGTCGAGGAGCAGGCGGGCAACCTGGCCGCCGCCGAGGCCTCGGGTCGCCGCGCCGCGGCGCGCACCCCGGAGGACTGGCGGCCGTGGTTCCTGATCGCGCGCATCGCGACCGCCCGAGGCGAGACCGAGGCCGCGGTCGCAGCCTACCGTCGGGCGCGCCGCTTGAACCCGGAATCCTCGCTGCTGAAGCCATGAGCACCGACGACGACCCCAGCCTCGATCCCGGCGAGCAGGCCCTCGCCGATCGCCTCGCCGCGGAGCAGCCGCTCCCCAGCACCGGCCTCCGCCGGCGCGTCCGAGGCCGGATCGGGCTGGCGCTCCAGCACCGGGCGCTGCGGCGACGCTCCGCCGGTCTCGTCCTGAGCGGCTCGGCGCTGCTGGCGCTGGCACTGGTGCTCGCGCTCAACGTGCCGAGCTGACGTCGCCGATCTGCTCGCGCATCCGCCGCAGCGCGCGCGACAGGATCTGGTGGACGTTCGCCTCGGTCGCGTCGACCAGCGTGGCGATCTCGCGGCCGGACAGATCCGCCCCGAAGCGCAGGCCGATGACCCGGCGCTCGCGGTCCGACAGCCCTTCGATCGCCGCCTGCAGCTCGGGCGACAGTCCGATCGAGGGACGGTCCTCGGGGGCCCGCCACCGGTCGTCGTCCTCGACGAAGTCCCGCTCGTCGCGCCGGCCTTGGCGCCGGTAGTGATCGATCAGCACGTTCTCGCCGATCGAGAAGATCCAGGTCGTCACGCTGGCCCGCTCCGGATCGAACCGCGATGCATGTCTCACTACGCGCTCGAACGTCGCGGAGGTGAGGTCCTCGGCGTCTGCGGCATTGTGGACGCGATAGGCGAAGAACGCGTAGACGCGGTCCAGATGACTCGCGTAGAGGTCGTGGACGTTCAGCACGGAGCAACTCGAACGGCGCAGGATAGCGTCGGTAGCCGTCTCGATTGTGTCCGTGGGGCCAAACGAGGCAACGCCGACCTGTGCGTTCGAGCGATGGTCGCGCTCGTGGCCAGCATTACCTTGAGATCACGGTGTAACCCGCTACAGTCCCGCCCGCCGTCGCACGTCCAAAGTGTCCCCCAGACACACCAACTCTTGACCGCCTCCTCCCGGTTCCGACCAATCCTCTCCATCTCCACCCAGACGCCCGTCTCGCCACGTGCCCGAGACCACGAGCTGACCGGCTCCGCGGTCGCCAAGCTCGCTGCTCGTCGTCGTCGCCTGCGCGGCCGCATCCGCCAGGTCTTCCTGGTCGGCGGCGACGCCCTCGCCATCGCGATCCCGCTCACGACGCTGCTGGTGTTCACCAACCTGCGCGACGACGGTAGCCCATCAATCCTCGTCCTCTTCGGGGTCGTCCCCCTGTGGTCGGCGACCCTGCACTTGTACGGGCTGTACCCGCGCTTTCCGCGATTCGTGACGACGTCGACCCTCAACGAGCTGCCGAAGGTCTTCCACGCAGCGCTGGTCGCGACGGCGTCGACGTTCGCCTGGCTGAGCGTCTGGGGCGTGAGCGATCTCGGGACCCCGTTGTCCGAGCTCTTCGCCGCCGCCCTCCTGCTGCTGCCGCTCTTCCGGACGATCGTCCGGCATCTCCTGACCCGGGTCGTCGGCGCGGAGCGCGTGCTGCTCGTCGGGACCGGGAGCACCACGAGCACGGTGAGCCGGGCCCTGGCGGCGCGTTCGGACATCCGCGTGGTCGACCACGTCGCGGTTCCGGCACAGTGGGTCCACGACAAGCGCGGGGATGACACCCTCCCGGAGCTCGATCGCCTGGTCGTGGAGGATCTCGTCGACCGGGTCCTCCTCTCGACCCGCGATCTCAGCGACACGTCCGTCGGCGACTTCCTGCATTGGAGCCGGCGGGCGAACGTGAGCCTCACCGTGCTCCCCGAGCACTTCGACGTCGTCGGCATGGGGGCCGCGATCGACGCGGTCCAGGGCGCGACGGTCATCTCGCTGCAGCCGCCGGCGCTGTCCATGACCGCGCGGGTGATGAAGCGGGCGCTCGACATCGTCGGCGCAGGCCTAGGGCTGGTCGCACTCTTCCCGTTGATGGTCCTGATCGCTGTCGCCGTGCGGCTGGACTCCTCCGACCCCGTCTTCTTCCGCCAGGCCCGCATCGGCCGCGGCGGGCAGCGCTTCGAGCTCCTGAAGTTCCGCACGATGGTTCCCGACGCGGACGCCATGGTCGAGCAGCTCATGGCACGCAGCAGTGACCCGCACTGGCTCCAGATCGAGGACGACCCGCGGGTCACCCGCGTCGGCCGGGTCCTGCGCTCCACGAGTCTCGACGAGCTGCCACAGCTCTGGAACGTGCTGGTCGGCCATATGAGCCTCGTCGGCCCACGCCCGCTCTCCGTCCGCGACGATGCGCGCGTCGGCGGTTGGGCCCGCGGGAGGCTCGACATCACGCCCGGGCTGACCGGCCTCTGGCAGGTTCTCGGACGCAAATCCGTGCCCTTCGAGGAAATGGTGAAGCTCGACTACGTGTACGTGAACAACTGGTCGCTCTGGGGGGACGTGAAACTTCTCCTTCAGACCCTGCCCGCTGTGCTCCAAGGTCGAGGCGCTCGCTAATGCGCGGGCACATCCCATGGCCTCCGCGTTGTCCTCCAGCACCCGTCCCATGTTGGGCGTGTGGCGAGTCCGACCCGACGGGACGTTCCAAAAGGCTAGTGCCCTGAGCCGGGACCCACCGAAAATGCGGTCCAAATGGCTCCCGTAGAGGTCCCGCAAGTCTAGCTCTGGAAGAGATATTGGTCCGTTACCGCCGAACAGCTTGGCGATCGAACCGATGGTCGTGGCGCGAGGGCCCGCCCGTGGGACAAACTATTTGCCCGCCGTTACAACACCGCGAGAGTCCGCCCGGACCTTCGGAAACTAAACTGGCTTACGCCATCACCCGCTAAGCTCCCCAGCCGCTAGCGCCCCGAAACCTTGGGGCAGAACGACAAAGTACAGACCCGACCCAGCGCGATCCTGCTGTTCAGAATCAATCCCACAACTGCGTCCCGTGTCCGGGAAGACGTCGATCTCGAACGCGCGGATCGAGAGTTCATGCGAAGAGTGCGTTGTGCCTCGAACTTTCAGGGGCAACCGTGAGGCACCCGTTGGATTCGAAATTCGCGTCGTCCTCTCGGCGTGCCGAAGCAGCCCGTCGGGTCGCGCTCTACCCCGGAATCGAAGTCGCCGTCATCACGAATGCGGACACGATCTCGCTCGTACACTCAGACATGATCGACGGCCGAGGTGGACGGATAGTCACTGCGAATTTGGATCACTTCCGACGAGCGGCCTCAGATGCGGACCTAAAAGGTCTGATAACGGCTGGCGACCTCGTGATAGCAGACGGCATGCCGTTGGTTTGGGCCAGCCGAATCGCCGGCAGACCATTGCCCGAGCGAGTAGCGGGATCCGACCTGATCCGATCCCTATCGAAGTCAGCGCGAGACGCCGGCTGCTCGGTCTTCCTACTCGGCGGACGGCCCGGCGCGGCCGCCAAAGCCGGGAGAACACTGGCAGCCGAGTTTTCGGGCCTGTCTGTTGCGGGAACTTCTTGCCCTGAACCGGGATTCGAGACGGAGCCCGCTGAACTCGAGCGCGTGGGAACTGAAATCGCGTTGAGTGCACCCAGGGTCGTTTTCGTCGCGCTTGGATTCCCGAAGCAGGATCGAGTGATCGACATCTTGCGCGGATACCATCCAGACGCGTGGTACGTCGGGGTTGGGGCCAGCATCGATTTCGTCGCTGGACACGTGAGTCGCGCCCCCGCCTGGATGCAGCGGTCCGGTACCGAGTGGATCTTTCGGCTCGCTCGAGAACCACGACGACTGGCGCGCCGCTACGTAATTCATGGTCTCCCGTTTGCGATCCGCCTGTTCGCCTGGGCGCTCGCGACGCGCTTCGACCGTGCCTAGTCAATCCTCGAGGATGTCGACACCAGAATGAAACTCCTCACTCGGACACCAAGCATCTCGTTTGAGAGGCTGAATCTCCCCGGACCTGGGACGAAGCGTGTTCTGTTCGTAACGAACATGTGGCCCGATGAAGTTCGGCCTTACTACGGATCGTTCATTCGTTCGCAGGCCCGTTCTTTGATGGACCGAGGTCTTGGCGTCGACCTCATCTATGTGCGCGGCTTCGAGAGCAAAGCCGCCTATGTATCTGCGATCCCGAGAATTGCCCGACGCATCGACTCGGGTGACTATGACGTAGTGCACGTGCACTACGGCCACACAGCCGTTTCGTCGCTGCTGAGTCGCGCAACGCCCACTGTCGTCTCGTTTTGCGGCGAGGACCTCCTGGGCGCGCCGCGTGCGAATGGCATAACGTTCAAGAGCCGATTGGAGGTAGCTATCTTCCGGCAGGTGGCCCGATTTGCGGACGCGACGATCACGAAGTCGAAAGAGATGGCGCAGGTCCTGCCCGGATCCGTGCAAGCCCGGAATCACGTTCTTGCGAACGGAGTAGATCTCGACCGCTTTCAGCGCCGAGACCGAGCAGCGGCGCGCGCAGAACTCGGATGGGAGCCGACCGGAGAAGTCATGCTTTTCCTCGGGAATCCAGACGATCCGCGAAAAAACGTCGAACTGGCACGGGCCGCCGCCGAGAGGGTCACCCGCGAGCGGCCTGGCGCTCGACTATTCGAAGCATGGGGAGTCCCTGCAGACCAAGTCCCTGTCGTGATGAACGCCTCAAATTGCCTCGTATTCCCTTCGAAGTCGGAGGGGTCACCGAACGCTGTCAAAGAGGCAATGGCAAGCGAGATGCCGATCGTCGCCACACCTGTAGGCGACATCGAAGAACGCTTCCAGGGTGTTGACGACTGCTTCGTTCGGGCACCAGATACCGGAGCGTTCGCCGATGCAATCGCCAGGGCGCTCGACGCGGGCATCTCGTGTGCGGCAAGGGCCGCGGTCGAGCCTCTAAGCGTTGCAGCTGTAGCGGCCCGTTTGGAAGCCATCTACACAGACACCATTCACCACGCTCACCGCCGCCAGAGAGTCCAATGATGAACACCCAGAGAAAACGTCCGCCCGTCAAGCGCGCGCTTGTAACCGGATGCGCAGGTTTCATCGGCTCTCACCTCACAGAGTCGCTCCTTGCAGATGGCGTCGACGTCGTGGGAGTTGATTGTTTCAACGCGAACTACGGACGCAGCCAGAAACTGGCGAATCTCGCGAACGCGCGCGAATGGGATTCGTTCGACTTTGTGCCCGTCGATCTCTCGCGCGGCGAGCTGGATGAGCTCGTGGACGGCGTCGACACCGTCTTCCATTTGGCCGCCGAGCCTGGCGTCCGCGCGAGTTGGGGGGACAATTTTCAGCGCTACGTACAAAACAATCTTGTCGCCACCCAGCACCTTCTAAACGCCGTCGCACGAGCCGGCACTCCGCGCATCGTCTACGCATCCTCTTCGTCGGTTTACGGACAAGCCAAAGTTTTCCCGACCACCGAACTCGCAACACCAGCGCCGCAGTCCCCGTACGGAATGACGAAGCTGAGCGGTGAGCATCTCTGTTACGCATTCAGCGAGAACTTCGACGTCGAAACTGTCTCGCTCCGGTTCTTCACCGTCTTTGGGCCTCGACAACGCCCAGATATGGCATTCAACATTTTCAGTAAGGCGGCGCTCGCAGGCGAGCCGATCGTCGTGTACGGCGACGGTCACCAAACCCGAGACTTCACGTTCGTCTCAGACATCGTGGCCGCCACCCGCTCTGCGGCCACCTCAGCAGTAGCGCCTGGCAGCGTCTACAACCTCGGTGGCGGGGTGCGCAGTTCGCTCCGAGAAGTCCTCGGGATCATCGACGGCCTGAATGGGGGCAGGGTCGACGTGACCTACTCAACCACCGTGCCTGGCGATGTTCGGGACACAGCCGCGGACACTTCGCGCGCGCGACGAGACCTTGGTTTCGCGCCTGCCGTGAGTCTCAGCGAGGGACTCGAGCGAGAATTCGAGTGGCTCCGGGGACAAATCTCCTAGTTATCTCGTAGGCGGCCTCACCCGGCACGACTGGCTGCATCCAGCACATGCTGCAGCCCGTATCATCACACCGAGTTCGTTCGCTCTTTCGCAAAGCGAACGCATACGAATGCCGCCATGTCGTTCTGTGCATGCAGAGCAGACCCGCAGTCAGTGAGCAGGTCCGGACGCCTTGAGACACCCTCTAGCAGCCATTCGACAGCCGAAACCACTCGACGCGAGCACGAACGCTCTGACGCTCGTCGCAGTCGTCGGAACTTGTGCCGTGGTCGGCGTCGTGAGCGTACTTTCGCCAGCGGCGCTGCTGGTCGCGGCCGGCGCAGCAACGGTCATCGGAGGCGCTCGGTTGCCCCCGCTCGTCGTAGTAGGACTAGTCTTGGGAATTCGCAACTTCACCGACCCATTGGCAAGTGCTGCGGTAGGCGGGGCCGGAAATCTCAATGCGTCTGCAGCTCTTGGAGCCTGGGTCATAGGCGTAGCTGCTCTACGGATCGCAATGGGGCGAGCCCGATCTCCAGGTCCCTGGGTCGTAAGCTTCCTCTCCCTCTATTTCATCTGGTTCCTGATTGGAGTCTCAGCAAACGGGCCTGATGCTTCCCTGGTGCGAGAACTCGTTCGAGTGCTTTCGATCTTCGCCGTTTTCGTAATCGCGGTTGAGTGTCGCGACGACGAAATTCCACCTACCCGCCTACTGGCGGTCGTTGTGGCGACGGGCGTCGTCCCGGCACTAACGGCCATAGCCACCGGAGGCAGCTTCGGTGAGGACAACTCGCAGCGCGCGTCGTCTACGTTCTCACACCCGAATGCAGCGGCAGACTTGTTCGCTACGGACCTAACGATTGCGATGGCCCTAGCGCTGGCTGGCACCAAGAAAGTCCGCCGTTACGCCTCGATAGCCTGCGCGGTCCTGGCCATCGGACTCTTGGCGTCGGGCAGCCTTGGCGGCATCGCACAGGCACTCGCGGCAGCGCTTTTCCTGCTGCTCATCGGCTCGTACTCGATTCCGGCGAAAGTTGGCACCGTCGTTGTCGTCATCGCACTCGCACTCGCATTCTTCATCTCGCCGCTCGGCGCTGAGCGGCTCGCCGATGTTCGCAGCACGACGAGTCCAAGCCTTGCCGCCTCCGGCATCATCACCAATTCACTCGACTGGCGATTTTTCAACTGGTCCCAGTTTCTCACGATCTGGCACGAAAGACCGTTGATCGGCTGGGGATCTGGGTCTACGGCGTCTTTGTTGAGTCCCCTCGGTGCACCACCGCATAACGACTACGTCCGCCTGCTCGTTGAGACTGGACTACTCGGCGCTGCCTGCTTCGGATCGCTCATAGGTTTCGGAGTATTCAGAGTAATCAAGGCGCTGTCAGTATCAGTCGGAGAACAGAGGTTCGCGACCCAGACCCTCCTGGCACTTTTGCTAGGCGTTGGCGTCAACTCCGTGGTGGGCACGCCGACCCTTCGGACAACGACAATGGTCGCAATGGCAGCAGCGATCGCAGCAGCTTTGACGCCGCGACGGAAGTCACAAGTCAAGCGAACTTCTAATTTCCAAAGAGTCCACACCGTACCCTCGGAGTATCGATGATCCCTAATGCATTCCGAGCCATCGCGTGGCGCCGCTACCTGACTGTTGGACTGCTTGGTGCGGTCATAGCCGCGGCGGCTGCGTTCGTCGTCTCGAGCGCGCAGACGAAGAAGTACACCGCCAATGCCGACCTGCTGTTTCGAGATCCTCAGCTCGATCAGAAGCTCTTCGGTTCGAGCTTCTTTGCTCCTAACCGAGACGCCGTTCGTGAGGCCGCGACCAATCTCGAATTGGCGGGCGCCCCAGTCGTCGCAGAGAAAACCGCTGCGGCCCTCGGCGGCGGCATATCGCGACAAGACGTGCAGGATGCGATCAACGTCAAGCCCGACGGCCCCTCGGATCTGATCCGGGTCGAAGCCACGCTTCCGTCGCCGCGCGATGCTCAACGCTTCACCAACGTCTACGCACAGACGTTTCTCCGGTACCGCCAGCAGAGCGATCAGAGCAAGGTCGATGCTGCACGTCAACTCGTCCAAGCTCAGATCGACCGACTCGATCCTGCGGCGCGCGCGAGCAGTCGCGGGCAAGGGCTCGAAGCACGGTCACAGCAGCTTGAGATCCTCGCCAGCCTCCAGACCGGGAACGTGGAGATTGCACAGTCCGCTGACCTCCCGACCGACCCATCGTCTCCAAGAACGAAGCAGAACGTTGCGATCGGGTTTGTTCTCGGATTCCTGATCGGAGCCTTTATCGCATGGCTAGCTCTGAAGGTTGACCGGCGTCTTCGTACGATCGAAGACGTCGACTCGCTGCACGACGGGCCGGTCCTCGGCGCGATCCCCGCGTCTGCAGACTATGGAAAGACCACCTCCCCGACGGTCATAAAGGAACCGTTCCGCCTGCTGCTTACCCGCCTCCGCTACTTCAACGTGGACCGCAAGGTACAGACGGTTCTAGTCACCTCTGCCGCCGTGGGCGAAGGCAAGTCGACCATCAGTCTTGAACTGGCAACGGTCGCAGCCGAACAACACCGGCGCGTCCTGCTTCTGGAGACTGACCTCCGCCGTCCCTCGCTTGGAACCAAGCTAGAGGTGCCCCCGGGGGCAGGATTGGTCGATTCCATCGTCACTGACAGACCGTGGCGAGACGCCGTAACCAAGGTTCCCACCAGCGTCGATGATATCCAGCTCGACGTCCTGCTCGCGGGTCAGATTCCCCCAAACCCCGGGGAGATCTTGGCAAGTCAAGCCTTTGCGGCGATTCTGAAAGACGCCAAGAATGACTACGACCTGATCGTGATGGACACTCCTCCGCTATTGGTTGTCGCCGATGCATTCCCGCTTGTGGAGCAATCGGATGGCACCATTGTTGTTGTTCGACTCGATCAGACCGATCGAGCGCAGGCGATCAACTTGCTCGAAGACATCACCCGAGTTGGAGGAACCATCCTCGGCACCGTTGCCAATGGGACGCCCGCAGTAGCGAACGCCTATTACTACACAGAGCTGTAGCTGTTACCTGCGCAGACACGCCGCTTTGACGCCTAAACCGACCGGACGTACTCCAGCTGCGGGCACTAAAGCTCGTGTAGCTAGGCCCCTACTCCGAAGCCCGAACTTGCGAGCCCTGTCGGGCGCAGTCTTCGGAAGTGGACCCGGGCTGGCATTGCCGTTCGCTGTGTCATTGGCGCTCGGGATCGGGACTGAGACCGACGTTTACTTCTTCGCGCTCAGTTTCTGCCTGTTCGCGACTGGCATCCTTGAAAACACGATCCATGCGAACGCAGTCACGGTGTTCGCGTCGGCACAGCGTTTTGGCCCGGACAGACTGAAAAGTGCCGTTTGGCGTGTCGTAGTCGGCAGTACATCAGCGGCCGCGCTAGGCTTTGGCGTTCTGGCCATGATCGGGACGTTTGCCATCGAAAGCAACGATGACTGGTCCTCGCATACTCAACACATCGGCGTCGTCACGCTCTGGATCTTTTCTGCCACAGTTGTGGCGAGTGCCGCGTCGAGCGTATACGCCGCCACCCTTTACAGCGTAGGAGCGTTCTTCACCGCGCCAGCCACAGTTGCCTTCCGCTCGATCGGCGCGCTTGCCTCGCTCCCGGTCACGCGGGGTACCGAACTCGCGCTTCCAGGTCTCGCGATCGGACTGGCAGTCGGCGAAACGGTCCGCGTAAGTCTCCTCCGACGCGCGGTGATCCGGGAGCTAAAGCCTGTTACGAAACACGGCGCCCCGCCGGAAGGAAGCGTCCCCTCACTGATCAAGCCTTCGATGCCGTACGCGCTGTCAATTTCTTTCAGCCAAGCAACACCGGTAGTCGATCGAGCAATTGGCTCCTCACTTGGGCCAGGTACAGTCACCACGATTGACCTCTCCGAGAAGGTATTTTTCGTACCAATGACGGTCATGTGGTCGTCGATTGTGGTCGTATCAGGGGCTAGATGGTCACATTTGGCTGCGACCGAGCGGCGAGATCTGCTTGTTGCGGACTTTCGGCAGACAATACGGCGAAGCCTTTGGCTCAGTTCAGCAATCGCAGCGGGAATGGGTGCATGCCTGGTCGCGGCTACGGCGGTAATCGGCCCGACATTCGCCGGTATGGATGCGACGAGGATTCTTTGGGTCAGCCTCATCCTCTTGGCCGGCCTCCCTCCAGCGGCGGTCGCGGCACTCGCTGGACGCTACCTATCTGCCGCACGACGAACGACATCGCTCCCCCTGTTTTCCGCCACAGCCCTTGCAATGTCGACGTCGACTTCGATCGTGGGCGCTCACTACGTGGGAATCTTCGGGATCGTTCTCGCGGCGACGGCGACACGGTGGACGATGGCAGCCGCTTTCTATGCCAAATGTGTCTCTGGCGGCGTCGCCCCGACAGAACCCCGAATTGTTACCAAATGAGAGATGGTTATGGGATCGAATAGCCTTCCGCATACATTGGTCTCGGTCGTTATCCCCACGCGAAATCGACTCCCGATGCTACGCTTGGCCCTTAGTAGCGTTTTCCGGCAGACGCATACCGCGCTTGAGGTTATCGTTGTCGACGAGGCGAGTTCCGACGGTACGAGCGAGTGGCTGGCCTCTATTGATGACTCTCGGCTGATACCCGTGCGCCACGAACAACCGAAAAAACTCCCGGCAGCACGAAACGCTGGTCTGAATAGGGCACGGGGCGAGTACATCGCTTTTCTAGACGACGACGATCTTTGGGCACCTCAGAAGATAGAACTGCAGCTGTCGGCACTAGCCTCCACTAAGACGGTGTGGAATGTCTCGGGATCGGTGGTCGTTGACGACTCGCTGGCGCCCACCCAAATTTATCCCGCTTTTTCTCCCGAAACAATTCGGCGACGCATTACTGTAAGTAACGTTGTGCCCGCGGGGGGCTCCGGCGTGATGGCGAAGACTTCGGTACTCCGAGACGTCGGCGGGTTCGACGAATCGCTTGTCGCGTCCGAAGATTGGGAGTGTTGGATTCGACTTAGCGCCGCCGGTGCCGTGAGCTCTATTCCGGAGCCCCTCGTGGCGTATCGAAGAGCTCCGGGATCTATGTCTCATGATCTTCAGCGCATGGAGACAAGCTATTACCAAGTTCGGGCCCTTCACGGATCGCTCCCCGCCTCCGACGAACGTGAGGCTCGACGAGTCCGGAGCCGCTATTACGCGCGCCAGTTGTTCCTCAGTGGACGGCGATTGGATGCGGCGCGCGCGCTTGCTGACCGGAGGTCAGCAAAGCCGCTCGACTTCGTCCTCGCATTCGGCCTCCTCATTGCGCCCCGCAGTTGGGAGAAGATCACGTATCTGATACGGCGCAGGCTCACAGATAGGTCTCCGCTGGAGGTCCCATGGCTCGGGGCCGTCCGGGACCAAGTTGAATCCAACACCTTCTTTATCGCGTAAATACTGTGAGTTCTCTATTGTGTGAGCTTCAAACCGGCGCGCGCCTCGCTGTCGTCGACCTCGCGCGGACGCATAACCGAACAGTTCCGGCCACGAGGCTTGGAAAGGCCCGAATGGTCGCTTCTACAGCGCTCGCCGTGAAGTCCGTCGCGATACTTGGCTTTCGAGTTTCTCATGCGCTCCGTGCGAGCGGGCATCGTCACCTCGCAGCGATCACGAAGCAGGCGACACAGGTTTTGACGGGAAGCGATATCGCCGTCGAGGCGAAAATTGGGGCGGGGCTTCGCCTCCTCCACCCTGTCGGAGTTGTCGTGGCCGGCGGCTGCGAGATCGGACGGAACTGTACTCTCCATCAGGCGACTTTGGGCGGTAGCCCTAGCGGCTTCCCTGTGCTCGGCGACGATGTTCAGATTGCGCCGGGTGCGCGGGTACTCGGCGACGTGCATGTTGATGACGGTTGCCACGTCGCTGCCAACGCGGTCCTGACCGCGAGCATCCCGGGGAAGTTCTACGTCCTGGCCGGCGTGCCCGCCCGGCGCCTCCGCCCCGTGGATCCGCCTATGGGGGACAAATGACCCCGTTCATGGCCTTTCTACAGGACTGTCGGCGATATGGCGCGCGAGAGCGGTTCACGGCACCAGGGCTGTGGGCAACCGCCATCTTTCGGCTTGGTCAAGCATCCCTCCGAGGCAACGCCCTTAAGCGCGCTGGCCTCATGGTCGTTTATGCGCCCTTGTCGATTGCAAGTCGAGTGCTAACTGGAATTGAGATACCGCGGTCGACGCAGATCGGTCCGGGATTGCGAATTCCCCACCAAGGCCCGATCATCGTCAATCGTTTCGCAGTGGTCGGATCGAACTGCACGCTCAACACTTCCACAGTACTGGGACATCGTGGCGGACAGTCCGACTGCCCGACCTTGGGAGACGGCGTCGTGTTGGCTCCTGGATCCCAAGTCCTGGGTAAGATAACGGTCGGCTCAGGGGCCAGAATTGGTGCACTTACGCTCGTTCTGCACGACATTCCCCAGAACGCTACGGCGGTTGGGATCCCAGCTCGGATCCTAGGGTCGTAGACTCCTCGAAGCCCTCGCCCGCTTTGATCGTGCGGCGGGGTTCGGCTCTGGCGTTGCGGAATGAAGTAGCGGACGTTAGGGCTGCTTCGGCGTTCGCCCTCGTCGTTTGATGTCGGGAAGCGCGTCGGTTGATCGACTGGATCGTGCGTACGTCGCTAGGGTTAGGCTTCTGCGCGCTGGCGCGCGCATCGGTTTCCGCAATGGCGCCGGCTTGCTGGACAAGCGGCGCCTGAGTCGGGGTCCGAAGTGTTTGGGTCGGGGGAGCGCTTTGGGGGTGAGGGTGGACGGCGGTGAGCAGTCGGACGCTGGAGTGAGCCGGGCCGGCTCAGGACCGGATAGAATTAAGCTATGTCTGCTCCTAGGGCCGTCTCGTCAAAGCTGACAAACACTGCTCGGCGTAGCCGGCGGTTGAGCGCTGGGCCAATAAGCGCGATCTGGTTGACACTCGTCTCGGTGGGTCTCATCCGGTTGAAGATCCGATTCCGAGCGACAAGTCGCTGGGCAATCCCCATACGTGTGAAGTTCGATGGCCAATCTCAGACGTACTGGGTTCGCGATATGTCCCACATCGCAAATTTGGACGAGATTTGGCTACTGGGCGAGTACCGAGACATCGCCTCTCGCGACGCGGACACAGTTCTAGACCTAGGCGCCAACGTTGGTTGCGCCTCACTGTATTTGCGAAGCAAGTTCCCTCACGCGCGCATCGTCGCAGTAGAACCCGATCCGGCGAACGCTGAACTTCTACGACGGAATACCCGCTCGGCAGACGTTCACGTCGTGCAAGCTGCCATCGGGGCAGTGCCGGGAGTTACGAGCTTCGAACAATCGCATGAAAGCTGGGGATCTCGGGTAGGCGGGGACTCATCAGACTCCATCGTCGTATCAGTCGTAACTCCGGATTCCGTGCTCCGAGCTGTCGGCACAGATCCCAACGACACGCTGGTCGTGAAAGTCGACATTGAGGGAAGCGAGTGGTCGCTTTTTGAGTCCGGACCGATCTTTGGCAGCTGGAATCCCGTCGAGATTTATGGAGAGACCCACGACTGGGGTGCGCCCGATGACCAAGAGCAGTTTTGGGCCGAAGCTGGGCAACGCCTCGGGCTAACGTCGGTGAGTTTGAAAGATCGAGTTCACCTAAAAAGGACGACGCTCTGACGTCGGTTGAACGCAAGCGGAGTCGGATGACAAACAGGGCAGCGACCCAGGCAGCGCCGCGCGGCTGCGGAAGCGGTCCGCTGTCGCCTGCAAGCGCGAGGAGTTTTCGCGGCGGTCTGGCCCGTGGCTGTGCTGGGCGCTCAGCTGCGGCGCTGCGAGCGCGATCAGTCGTCGAGCTCGACCTGCAGCTCTGCGGCCGAGCATCCGGAGGCGTCGGGCGAGGCTGCGAAGCACGCGCTTGGTCGTGCTGATCGGGTCGCAGCTCGACCCCGGGCGCATGCCGGTGCAGTGCGCGATCGTCGTCTTCGTCTTCAGGCGGATCAACTCATCGCGGATTTCGTCCGGGGCGCTGACAACTAGCGCGCGAACCTGGATTGCTGCCTGAACCCGGATCGACCGATGTTGTTGGTCGGGTGGGCGAAATGGTTCAGTAGAATGACCTCCTGAGCAGGGCCTTTTCGGCCGATTGGCGCAGCCGGGGCCTGCCCAGGAGGTCACCCACATGGTGCACGATCAGGCGGTCGTCGTGTTCGACGACGAGAACGTCGTCGCGAACGCGGGCGTGATGGCGCCGACAGTCCTTCTCGATCGCCTCGTCGCCCGGGATCTGGTTACCGAGAACGTGCGGTTGGGGGAAGAGCCCGGTGCTGCGAATCCGGGCTGGAAGGTGATGACGATCCTGTCGGCTGACGTTCGGTGCCGACTGCATCGATGGCTGCGGCGTGTTGCGTAGCGTAGCTGTCCCGCGTCAAGAAATCCGCTCAAGTTGGCGTGTTTGAACTAGGTCGTCGAGGTCGGTAGAGGGTTCGGTCTTGGGGTCGGTGAGCGGGAGGCGCTCGGCGGGGTCGGCGAGGTACGCGGTTATCGGCCGCTGGCCATCCAACGACTCGTGTGGGCGCACCTCGTTGTAGAGCTGTCGGAACGCTTCGACCTGGTCGGTCATCTCGAGTCCGTCGGCGGGCAGGTGGCGCCA
>NZ_JBFAPC010000052.1:0-33973 GCF_040675535.1 Patulibacter sp. NPDC049589
GTCGCGTCGCGCCCGGGCCGCGTCGGCCCGGGCGTCCCGCAGCGCGAGCCGGTCCGCCGTGGTCATCGCCGGGACGTCGCCGCCCGTGCCGGCCGGGACCCGCGCGGCGGCGGACCGGGCGTCGCGCACGGCGTCGGACAGGGCCTCCGCCTCGGCGATCGCCTGGTCCAGCCGCTCGCGCAGCCCGTCCCGCTCGACGCGCAGCGCCGTCGCGACCCGGTCGGCCTCGGCCAGCCGCAGCGTGCACTCGTCCGTCCGGGACCGCGCGTCGGCGGCCGCGGCCGTCGCCGCGTCCGCCCCCTCGCGGGAGCGGCGCAGCGCGACCTCGGCGCGCGTCAGCGCGGACTCGACCGACGCCCGCGCCCGGGCGTCGGCCCCGGCGGAGCGCCTCCGGGCGGCGTCGCGCTCGTCGGCCAGCCCGGCCGCGCGCTCCTGCGCACGGCCGAGACGGTCGGTGAGCACGTCGACCCGGCGGTCGGCGTCACGAGCGGCCGCCAGAGCGGCGTCGAGCAGCACCCGCACGTCCGGCGACATCTGCAGCCGGTCGGCCTGTGCGGGCTCGACGTCACGACGGCGACGCGGTCCCGGCTTGGACGGCTCGAACCCCGCGGCGCGGACGGCCACGGACAGCGACCCGTCGAACGGCCGCTTGGCGGCGTTCAGCGAGGGCCAGGCCGTCCCGTCGGCGCGGCCCTGCCGGTAGCGCTCGATGCGCCACGTCTGGCCGGACCACTTCGCGGACGAGGGGTTCCAGTCGGCCGCACGGGGCGGCTCGTCGTATGTGGCGACCCATTCCTGGATCGCGTTGATGATCGTGTCGCGAGTCCACGCGATCCGGCTCCGGCTCGCCTGTGACGAGCCCCTCCGGACCGTGACCCCCGCGACCGTCGCGGGAGCCATGTGGATCTCTCTCGCTAGCGGTTGTGCGTGATGAAGGCGGAGTGGCGGCGCCGGAGCTTGTGCTCGTGCGGCTGCATGTCCCCGACCAGGGCGTACGTGTTCGAGATGCCGCAAGGGGCATCGACGAAGCGCGTGGTGCTCTGCCAGGTGGTGGACATGACGTCGTCGAACCTAGTGGGCCGGGCCGGGATCCGCAACCGCTTCCGCGCCACGTCGCGGAGGGTTCGAACCCTTCCGGGGCCCGGAGCGTCCGACGGCGCGTCGAGTTCGGAACCCCCACGGTGCAGAAGTCGACGAGGCCACCGGCATGGGCCAGCCGTCCGACGGCGCGTCGAGTTCGGAACCCCCACGGTGCAGAAGTCGACGACGCCACCGGGCCGGGCTCGAACCAGGAGACCCCACCGGCGGGTCGTCGCCGGTTCGCCGCCGCTCCGCCGATTCCCGGGCCAGGAGGGCTTCGTCGGCGCGACGACGGGCGAGGCGTCGGTGATCCTCGCCGCCGTGCAGGCCGCGTTGGCGACCGACGGGATCGAGCTGCGGGGCGCGGCGAGGCTCGGGGCACCCGCAGGGGGGCGAGAGCCCGCCGCGGTTTGGACCGCGGTCCTCGCGGGCACCCTTCCGGGGATGCCGCCGACGCGCCACGTCCTCCCCTGCCCGGACCACCGGATCACCACGTCCGCGCCCCGCGACGTCACGCCCCGCGACGTCATCTAGGGTCCGCGCCATGGAGCACGGCTTCCGCGCCGCCCCCGGGCGCACCCCCTTCTCGATCGGCGTCGAGGAGGAGCTGATGATCGTCGACCCCGACGACGGTCACGCGCTGGTCAACGCGATCGAGCGGCTGCTCGGCGAGGCGCCCGTCGGCGAGGTCAAGGCCGAGCTCATGGAGTCGGTGCTCGAGATCGCGACCGAGCCGTGCCACAACACGGTCGACGCGGGCGAGCAGCTGCGCTCGCTGCGCAAGCACGTGGCCGGCCGCGCCGCCGAGCACGGCCTGTCGATCGCGTCCGCTGGGACGCACCCGTACGCGCGCTGGGAGGACCAGCGGATCGCCGCGCGCGACCGCTACCGCGACCTCGTCCGCGAGCTGCGCTTCGTCGCCCGGCAGGAGCTCCTCTTCGGCCTGCACGTCCACGTCGGGATCGACGACCCCGACCAGGCGATCCACGTCGCCGACGGCATGCGCGTGCACCTGCCGATCCTGCTGGCGCTGTCGGCGAACTCGCCGTTCTGGCGCGGCGACCGGACCGGCCTGATGTCCACTCGCACGTCGATCTTCCGGGCCTTCCCCCGCGTCGGCGTCCCCACCGCGTACGGCTCGTGGGACCGCTACGAGCGCGAGACCGAGTTCATGATCCGCTCCGGCGTCATGAGCGATCCGACGTACGTCTGGCACGACGTCCGGCCGCACCCGACGTTCGGCACCGTCGAGATCCGCGTCTGCGACGGCCAGACCCGTGTCGAGCACACCCTCGCGCTGGCGGCCCTGATCCAGGCGATGGTCCACGAGCTCGCGTCGCACCACGACGACGGCACGCCGCTCGGCGACGTCCCGTGGCAGATCCTGGACGAGAACAAGTACCTCGCCGCCATCCACGGCCTCGACGGCGAGCTCGTCGACCTGCCCTCCAGCGACCGCGTCCGCACGAAGGACCTCGCCCGCCGGCTGCTGGACCGCCTGCGTCCCCACGCGCAGGAACTCGGCTCCGAGAACGAGCTGGAGGGCATCACCGACCTGCTCGAGCGCGGCACCGGGGGCGACCGCCAGGTGCTGGTCTACGACGCGAACAAGGACCTGCGCGAGGTCATGGCCGAGATGTCGGCGCTGACCGTCGAGGGCTGACGGCGGCCTCCCGAACCGGCCCGCGTGCCTCGTCCACGACGGCCGGAGCCATGACCCGCGCGCCCGGACGTGGCGCGTGACCGCCTTTCTGGCGGCTCGACGGTCCCTCTGAATTATGCGGCGCCAAGCCGAATCGGTCATCCTCCGTCCATGAGCACGATCGGGTCGCCCGGCGGATCCAACGGGACCAAGGCTCGCGACCCGCGGACGGACGGGTTCCTGCTCGTCGGCGCGATGGTGGCGATCATGTGGGTGGCCGAGGTCATCGACACGATCGCGGACCACAAGCTCGACCAGTACGGCATCAAGGCGCGCGAGATCGGCGGCCTCGACGGCGTCGTCTTCAGCCCGTTCCTCCACGCCGGCTTCGGGCACCTCCTCGGCAACACCATCCCGTTCCTCATGCTCGGCGCCCTGATCGCGTTCAACGGCGCCGCGCGGGTCGGCCTGGTGACGCTGATCGTCGGCGTCGTCGGCGGCCTGGGCACCTGGCTGATCGCCCCGGACCACTCGGTGACGATCGGGGCCAGCGGGATCGTGATGGGCTACGCGACGTACCTGATCGCGCGCGGCGTCTTCAGCCGGCGGATGATCGAGCTCGTGCTCGGCGGTGTCGTCGCCGTGCTCTGGGGCGGCATGCTGCTCGGCAGCCTGATCCCGCACGACAACGTGTCCTGGCAGGCGCACCTCTGCGGCGGCATCGCCGGCGTCCTCGCCGCGCGGATGCTGACGAAGGACCGCAGCGCCGAACGCGACGTCCGCGCGCCGCACCGCTCCGCGGTCGACGCGCTGTAGGCCCCGCGCGGGCTCCTCCCACGACCCGGACACGACCCCGGGGCCCGGACGCCCGAACCGCGCGAGGACCCGGTGCCGGCGCGGCGTCCGTGGCGCGGACGCCGCCCCGCGGCGCCCCCGGGTGCCGCTCGACTACCGTCCCGGGGCGTGCAGCCCATGGCCGAGCGCAGCGACAAGTGGTGGGCGGAGCTCACCGTGGGCCACGCCGCCGGCGTCACCCGGGCCCGCGCCGCGGAGGCCCGCCGGACGACATTCGGGTGGATGCTCAGCACGCCGGCCGCGGCGAACGTCTGGGCCGTCAACCGCGCCCAGGTCGTCCCCGGCGCCGGAGGCCTGGACCCCGCCGAGACGATCACGGCCGTCGAGGCCGCCCACGACGCCGCGGGCCTCACCCACCGGGCCGTCGACCTGCGCTCCCCCGGGGACGCGCGGCGCCTGACCGCGGTGCTCCAGGCCGCCGGCTACCTCGTCGTCCAGCTGACGGTGCTGGCCGCCGACCCGGCCGACCTCGTCGAGCGCACCCGGCCGCGCCCCGGCCGCCGCTGGACGGTCGCGCCGTACGGCCCGGGCGCCGGGCAGGACGTCCGGCGGGCCGCCGGCGCGATGGAGACGTCGCGCTCCGAGCGCGAGCGCGAGCAGGTCGCCACCCAGTGGTCCGTGGCGCCCGCCGAGGGTGCGGCCCACCTCGTCGCCCGGTCGGACGTCGGCGAGGCGGTCGGCGTCGCCGTCGTCCACCGCGCGAGCCTCCACGTCGAGGTCGACGACGTCCTCACGCACCCCGCCCACGAGCGCTCCGGCGTCGGGAGCGCGATCCTCCGCGCCGTGGGCGGCCTGGCCCTCGAGCGCGACGTCGGCCGCATCACCCTCCTGGCGGACCCCAACTCCTACGCGGCGGGCTGGTACGCCCGGCTCGGCTTCCGGCAGATCGGCACGACCGTCCAGGCTTACCGCGACGCGGCGGTCTGAGCCGGACCCCGCGGACCACGGCCGGGCGGCCCGGCCGGGCCTACCGCCCCCGCATCCCGCCCTGCGGGAGCCCGGCGCCGTAGCGCTGCCAGTCCAGCAGTGCGACGTTCTCGCGCGCCGTGCGGCCGGAGAGGTCCTCGTAGTCGCGGAACATGCCCTTCAGGCGGCGCAGGCCCTCGCCCGGGCGGGAGGCGAGCTCGACCGCCAGGGCGATCGCGGCGGCCTCGGCCTCCTCGGTCGGGACGACGCGCTCGGCGAGGCCGATCCGCCCGGCCTCCTCCGCTCCGACGACCCGGCCGCTGTAGATCAGGTCCTTCGCCCGCGCCAGGCCGACGAGCGGGACCAGGCGGGCCGGGCCGACCGGGACGCCGAGCTTCGCCCCCGCCCAGGCGAGCTTGAGGTTCTCGCCCGCGACGCGCAGGTCGCACGCGGCGGCCATCTCGGCGCCGCCGCCCACGACGTTGCCCACGCAGACCGCGATCGTCGGCACCGGCAGGTCGGTCAGGCGCTGGTAGACGCCCGCGAAGCGCTCCATCCGCGCGATCCCGCCGGCGCGGTCGAGCTCCTCGGCCACGTCGGCGCCGGCGCAGAGCGCGCGGGTCGAGGTGGTCGACAGGACGACCGTGCGCAGGTCCGCGTCGGCGGCGAGCTCGTCCAGGGCGGCGGTCAGCTCGTCGAGCGACGCGGTGTCCAGGGCGTTGCGGCGGTCGGGGCGGTCGAGGCGCAGCACCTCGACCCCGTCGGCGGCGCGTGCTCGCAGCAGTCCGGTCATCGGCGGGGTTCTATACGATCAGGACCCATGCGCCGCCTCATCGTCCTCGCAGCGACCACGCTCGCAGCGCTCTCGGCCATTGTCGTTCCAGCCTCGGCGAAGATCGACAGCGGCCAGGGCCTCGTCGGAGAGAACAACGACCTGATGGTCACGTTGTTCGGCTTCGCCATCCTCATCGGCATCCCGGCGTTCGCGCTGCTCGCCACGCTGATCCAGTCGCGCCTCGACAAGCGCAAGTACGCCCGCCTCGCCGCCGTCCGCAATCGCAAGGCGACGAGCGACAAGCGGCTCGGCTGGTAGCCGCCCCCGCGGGGTCGTGACGCCGGCCCGCGCCGGCGCCCCCCGCACCGGCCGCCCGACGCCGCCGCCCGCCGGTCCTACCGACGGACGGAAATCGGGCCCGCGTCCTGGTTGACGGTCACGTCAACGTCCCACGGACCCGTTCCCCGTGGGGTACGCTCGCGCCGATCGATCGCGCGCGGGCCGCCGCGCAGAAGGGACGCACGCATGGCCTATCTGGTCACGGGAGCAACGGGGTTCATCGGCCGCCATCTGGTGGCCACCCTGCTGGAGAAGCGGGAGGGCGACGTGCACCTCGTCGTCCGCGACGCGTCCCAGCCGAAGGTCGATCGCCTGATCGCCGGCTGGCCCGAGGGCGCCGCCGAGCGCGTCAAGGTCGTCGTCGGCGACCTGGAGAGCCCGGCGATGGGCGTCGACCCGACCTGGATCGACGAGCACCGCGGGCAGATCGACCACGTCTTCCACCTCGCGGCGATCTACGACATGACCGCGTCGGCGGAGCGCAACGACGCGCTGAACGTCGAGGGCACCCGCCACGCGGTCGAGCTCGCCAACGTCCTGGAGACGGGCTGCTTCCACCACGTCTCCTCGGTCGCGGTGGCCGGCGACTTCGAGGGCGTGTTCCGCGAGGACATGTTCGACGAGGGACAGCCGCTGCCGGCGCCGTACCACCGGACGAAGTTCGAGTCCGAGCGGATCGCCCGCGGCGAGACCCTCGTCCCGTGGCGGGTCTACCGCCCCGCGATCGTCGTCGGGCACTCCGAGACCGGCGAGATGGACAAGATCGACGGGCCGTACTACACGTTCGGCCTGATCAAGGCGATGCGGAAGCTCCCGGGCTTCATCCCGCTGATGGCCCCCGACATGGGCGCCACGAACTTCGTGCCGGTCGACTACGTGGTGAACGCGATGGACCACATCGCGCACGAGCCCGGGCTCGACCAGCAGGCGTTCCATCTGACGAACTCGCGCCCGCAGCCGTTGGTCGAGGTCATCAATCTCGTCGCCAAGGCCGCCCGCGCCCCGCGCCTGTCGCTGCGCCCGCCCGGCATGCCGCCGGTCGACGTCCACAAGGGCCTCCTCGGCGCCGCCCTGCGCGCTCCGGCCCTGGCGCCGCTGCGCCGGATCCTCCTGTCCCCCACCGGCATCCCGGACGAGGTCCTGCCGCATCTGAGCTTCGTGCCGGTGTTCGACGCGCGCCGCGCCGAGCAGGCCCTCGTCGGCTCCGGCGTCACGCTGCCGCGGTTCAAGGACTACGCGGCCGTCCTCTGGGACTTCTGGGAGCGCAACCTCGACCCGGCGCTGCACAACGACACGAAGCTGCGCGAGGCGATGGTCGGTCGCACCGTGCTGATCACCGGCGCATCGTCGGGCATCGGCGAGGCGACGGCGCTGAAGGTCGCGCTCGCGGGCGGGACGCCGCTGCTCGTCGCCCGGACGCGGTCGAAGCTCGAGGCGCTGAAGCGTCAGATCGAGGCGCACGGCGGCACGGCGTACGTCTACCCGTGCGACCTCAACGACCTGGAGGCGATCGACGAGCTCGCCAGGACGGTCACCCGCGAGCACCGCGTCGACATCGTCATCAACAACGCGGGCCGCTCGATCCGCCGGTCGCTGAAGCTCAGCCTCAACCGCTTCCACGACTTCGAGCGGACGATGCAACTGAACTACTTCGGCTGCATCCGCCTGATCATGGGCGTCGTCCCCCACATGGTCGAGCACGGCGGCGGGCACGTCGTGAACATCAGCTCGATCGGCGCGCAGACGTGGCCGCCGCGCTTCTCCGCCTACGTGGCGTCGAAGACCGCGCTCGACGCGTGGACGCGGATCGTCGCCGCCGAGATGCTCGGCGCGAAGGTGACGTTCACGACGATCCACATGCCGCTCGTACGCACGCCGATGATCGCGCCGACGAAGCTCTACGACCGGGTCCCGACGATCACCCCGGTCGAGGCCGCCGACCTCGTGTCCAAGGCGATGGTCGACAAGCCGAAGCAGATCAACACGCTGCTGGGCACCGCCGGCGAGGTCCTCTACGCCGTCGCGCCGCGCGTCTCCGACGTGATCCTGAACATGGGCTACCGCGTATTCCCCGACTCCGCCGCCGCGCGGGGCTCGGAGAACCCCGACGAGCGCGCCGGGGTCGAGATGCGCGTGCTCGCCGCGCTGACCCGCGGGATGCACTGGTAGGAGCGCCGCCGACGGCGCTGCGCGCCCGCCGGGTGGCGCGCGACGCCTCGGGGTCCGCCGGTCACCCCTGGGAACGACGAAGGGCCGCCCTCGGGCGGCCCTTCGGTGTCACGACGGTCGACACGACGGTGGTCGTCTGAGAGCGGGTGAAGACCGAGCAGGTCGGGGCCGGCGGTGCGAGAGCTGTACGCCAGTACTGCCGAGTGCCGCCCGGTCCGAGATGCGATGCGTCAGCGCCCGCTCTCAGGCGATCGCCTAGATGCGGACCCGCGAGGCGAGGCCGTCGGTGAGGAGCTGGATCGAGGCGCGGAAGAGGTCCAGCGCCTCGCGGTCGCCGATCGCATCGCGGCCGCCGCGCATGGTCGGAGCGTCGTCGGAGCCGCCGGCTGAGATCTGCTCGAGCGACTGGAGCGTCTCGGACCATTCGGCGTCGAGGCGGGCCGCGCCGCGGAGCTGCCAGATCAGGGCGGGGACGAAACCGACGCGCTCGTCCTCGGGGATGCCGGCGTCAGTGAGCGGGCGGCTCAGGGCCTCGAGCCACTGCACGATGCCCGGACGGCTCAGCGCCCGGCCGTGGAGGTGCTCGGCCAGGCCGGGCACGCTCAGGAAGACGCCGTAGCTGCGCTGGGCCAGCTCGGCGATCTGCTCCTGCCACGTCTCCTCGGCGCTGTGGTGGTCCATCCCGCCGAGCGCGGCCTCGAGGACGTCGTCGACGAGGGTGTCCTTGCCGGCGACGTGCCGGTAGGCCGCCATGGTGGAGACGCCGAGCTCTTCGGCGAGCCGCCGCATCGAGAGGGCGTCGAGTCCGTCGCGACGGGCGATCGTGATCGCTGCGTCGACGACCAGCGCGCGGCTCAGGCGCTCAGCCTGGGGCGCACGCGGCGAAGAGGTGGTTGCCTGAGAAACCGAATCGTCGTGCACCAGATGGAGACTACCGATCCGTAGGCCGTCTTTCGCCGTACGCAGAGCGTCAGCAGACGTTCGTACGATGTCGACAGCTTGTCGCGAAAACGACAACGTCGCCGACACGTACTAACGAGTAGCCCTCCACGATTGGGCGCACTCATGTTCGACCCTGTTCATGATCGACCATGGACGGGGCCAGACGCCCCCGCCTCAGACACGACGACGTGTGCGAAATATCACTCTTGATCGGCCTCGCGGGCGCGTGCCGCGTGCAGCTCCATGAGCCCGCGCTGCAGTCCGCGGGGGTTGGCCGGGTCGCGCGGCCGGACGCGCTCCCAGCCGTCGTCCGGCCGCAGCTCCCAGGAGCCGTCCTCGTCGGTGAACGCCCGGTCCAGCGCGTCCTCGAGCTCCTCGCGGGCCGCGACGTCGGACACCGGGACGACGAGCTCGACACGGTTGTCGAGGTTGCGCTCCATGATGTCGGCCGAGCCCATGAGGACCGTGCGGTCCTCGCCGCGCCGGAACGCGTAGATCCGGGAGTGCTCGAGGAAGCGCCCGAGCACCGAGCGCACCCGGATAGTCTCCGACAGGCCCGGGACGCCGACCCGCAGGCAGCAGATGCCGCGCACGTTGATGTCGATCGGGACGCCGGCCTGCGAGGCACGGTAGAGCGCGTGGATCGAGGCGCGGTCCACGAGCGAGTTCATCTTCAGGCGGATCCGCGTCTCCTGCCCGGCCCGGTGGGCCTCGACGGTGCGCTCGATCTGCTCGATCAGGCCGTCGCGCAGCCCGTTCGGCGCGACGAGCGCCTTGCGGAAGCGCCCCGGCTTGGCGAACCCGGTCAGCTGGTTGAAGAGGTCCGCGACGTCCTGGCCGAGCTCCTGGTCCCGGGTGAAGAGCCCGAAGTCCGTGTAGAGGTTCGCGGTCTTGGCGTGGTAGTTGCCCGTGCCGATGTGCAGGTAGTGGCGGACCTTCTCGCCCTCGCGGCGGACGACGAGGATGACCTTCGCGTGCGTCTTCAGCGCCGGGTGACCGTAGACGACGTGGACGCCGGTGTCCTCGAGGACCTGGGCCCACTTGATGTTGGCCTGCTCGTCGAAGCGCGCCTTCAGCTCGACGAGCGCGACCGTCTGCTTGCCCTTCTCCGACGCGCGGACGAGCGCCGGCAGCAGCGTCGAGTCCGCGTTGGTGCGGTACACGGTCATCTTGATCGCGAGGACGTCGCGGTCCGCCGCGGCCTGGTCGAGGAAGCGCTCGACCGAGGTGTGGAAGCTGTCGTACGGGTGGTGGACGAGCACGTCGCCGCGGCGCATCGCGGCGAACACGTCGGCCTGCTGGTCGTCGCCCTCGCGCAGCCGCGGGTGGGTGACCGCGCGCCACGGGTCGTCCAGCAGCTCGTTGTGGCCGGAGACCTTCACGACCTGCCAGAGCGCCGTCAGGTCCAGGAGCCCCGGGAGGTCGTAGACCTGGCGCTCCTCGACGCCGAGCTGCTCGACGATCTCGGTGCGCAGGGCGCCGGAGACGCTGCCGTCGATCTCGACGCGGACGATCTCGCCGAAGCGGCGGTTGCGCAGCTCGGCCTCGAGCGCACGCTTGACGTCGTCAGCGTCGTCGGAGATCTCGAAGTCGGCGTCGCGGGTGACGCGGAACATGCCGCGGTCGAGGATCTCCATGCCCGGGAAGAGCGCGTCGAGGTGCGCCTCGACGATCTCCTCCAGCGGGACGAAGACGTGCTCGTGCGGGGACCCGGCCTCGGGCGGCGCGGCGCCCTCGACGACGACCTCCTCGAGACGGTCGACGACCTCGGTCGGCAGCTTGATGCGCGCGAAGACGGTCTGCCGGGTGTCGGGGTCGCGGACCAGGACGCCGAGGTTCAGCGACAGGTTCGAGATGTACGGGAACGGCCGCCCGAGCCCGACGGCCAGCGGCGTCAGCACCGGGTAGATGCGGTTCTGGAAGCGCTCCTTGAGGACCGCCTGCTGCTCGGGGTCGAGCTCGTCGTGGCGGGCGAGGCGGATCCCGTGCTCGCGCAGCGCGGGCAGGATGTCGTGCTCGACCGTCGCCGCGTGCTCCTGCACCAGCGGCTCGAGCTTGGCGCGCAGCTCGTCGAGGACCTGGTCGGCGGTGCGGCCGTCGGGGCCGCGGCGGCGGTTCTCCGCCCACACCTTGGCGTGCAGCCCGGCGACGCGGATCATGAAGAACTCGTCGAGGTTCGACGCGAAGATCGCGGCGAACTTGGCGCGCTCGAGCAGCCGCGTGCCCGGGTCCTGGGCGAGCTCGAGGACGCGGCGGTCGAAGTCCACCCACGAGAGCTCGCGGTTGACGAAGAACTCCGGGGCGGCCGGATCGACGGGCGCGGGCGCCCGGTCGTGGTCCGGGCCGTCGGCGACGACGTCGGGGGTGTCGGAGGCGGGGGCGTCGTCGAGCATGCGGGCCTCGCAGGTTACGGTCGGGTCGGGTCGGGGACGTCAACGTCCGGTGAACCCGACGTGAACGGCGGGGTCGCGACCGCGGCCCCCGGTGGCGGTGCGCCGGGCCTCTCGGCCAGGGCGTACTCCAGGCGGGCGCGGAAGCCCTCGCGCTCGAGCTCCTGCCAGAGCCCGAGGAAGCGCCCGTAGAGCAGCGAGCGGCGGGCGGTCAGGTAGGTCTGCAGCGTCGTCAGGCCGCGGTGCTCGGCGGCGTGCGGCAGGTCGGGGGCCAGCTCCGGGGCGAGGTCCGTGGCGCCGCGGTCCGCGCGCCGCAGCAGCTCGGCGGCGTCGGCGGCGCGTCGCTCCCGGGCGACCTCCGCCACGCGGGGCAGCGCGACGTCGCAGTCGTGGATCTCGCCGATCAGGCCCTGCAGGTCGCGGGCCCGCTTGGCGGCGGTGCGGGCGTAGGGGCCGAAGCACGAGGCGGCGGTGACCTCGAGGACGTAGCGCAGCCGCTTGGCGGCGATCCGCATGTCGTGCAGCGCCTCGACCTCGGCGACGTCGAGCGCGTCGGGGATGAAGCCGCAGAGCTCGTCGAGCCGCAGGCGGACGATCCGCTCGGCGTTGTCGGCCAGCGGGGCGGTGGCGTCGAGGCTCTTGACGCGGCCGGCCTTCATGCGGCCTCCCCCGCGTCGTCGGCCGGCCGCGCGTCGCCGTCGTCATCCGGCCCCGGGTCGCCGTCGTCGTCCGCCGCCGGCTGCAGCTCCGGGGGCACGGCGTCCTCCGCGGCGCGGACGAGCGTCTCGATCCGGTCGCGGAGCGTCTGCGGGTCCAGGCGCTCCAGGGCCGCGGCGAGCGTCGCGTTGCCGGCCTCCTGGTCGGCCCGGACGACGGACATGAAGCCGTGGATGCCGGGGCGGTCGGCCTCGGGCAGCGTCGCCGCGAAGCGGTCCAGGCCCTCGAGCTGGACGTCCGGGTCCCGGCGGGCGCCGAGCGCGTCGGCCAGCGCCTTGACCTCGCGCAGCGTGCGCTTCAGCTCCGCGGGCGGGAAGCACGGCGCGTAGATCTCGAGCACCGCGCGCAGCCGGCGGGTGGCGACGCGCATGCCGTGGACGCGCTCGATGCGGTCCGTGTCGAGCACGCCGGTGGCCTGGGCGACGAGCTCGTCGGCGCGGACACGGATCGTCTCGGCCGCGGCCAGTCCGTAGGGCGTGTCGGCCCGCAGGCCGGGGATCGGCAGGGCCTTGACCACAGACGGAGCGTACCCGCCGTCCGGACGGGGATGCGACCGTCCGGTGAACCTGGTCGACGGTTCGGCCCTGGGGTCGATCGCCGCCCGGCGCGCATCCGCGCGTGCTTCGCGGAGTCCGCGTCCAACGTGTCTGCGGGTGCCCTCGTCCAGGGGGCATCCGGCCTCGATCGTCGGGTTCAGGCTCGTGACGGCATCGTCGCCGGGGCCCGTCCAGATTCTCACCGCCCCACCGGGCTCGGCGCTATCGGGGTGCAGCCCGCACCGCCGGGGTCCAACCGACCGCGGGAGCGACGGGCGTCGTTTGCGGGCCGGCGGCGTCGGTCCACGACAGCGAGTCGGCGTGGAACGTCAGCTCCGGTGACGTCGCGCGTCCCACGGTGCGGTCTCCGCGGTCGTCGGAGAGCGCGACCCGAGGCCCCTCCGGTGACCCTTCGAGCCAGGCGATCGCCCCCGCCCGGGCCGTCAGGCCGGGGACGATCGGAGCCCAGGGGACGCGGTTGGTGACGTCGCTCGCCGGGATCACCGGGAGGGGGTGCCCTGGGGTCTGGAGCGCTCCGGGGAGGGTGCGCGACTTGCCGGTGCGAAGGTCGGTCAGCTCGACCACGTAGGCGTTGGGGCCGCTGTAGTTGGACTCGCGCAGCCGTTCGATCGCCAGCCACGGCCCCATCTGCATGAGCCTCGTGGTGGTCGTCCCGGAGGAGTACGGGCCACCGGGCGCGCCGCTGCTGCCGAACGGGTCGACGACGACGCGAACGTCCTCCCCGGTCTGCGGGTCGCACACCAGGACGCGCTCCCAATAGGTCCCTTCGCCCATCCCGTCCCACCCGCCACCGACTCCGCGGGCGATCTGCAACCGGCCGAGCGGCCGCCACGTCCCGGAGAACAGGGCGGGGCACGTGCCGGGGCGGGCGGGCCGGAAGCGCTTCGGGATCGCGCTGTCGCCGAAGACGAGGTGCTGGTCGTCGAGGAACGCGACGGTCGTGGAGCCGGTCGACGCGCGGTCTCGCGGAATCGCGACCGACCTCGCCCGCCCTCGTCGCGGCCACACGAACGCTCGATCGACGTCGCCCCTCTTGCCGTTGGTGGGGAGGACCCACGTCGCGGTGCCGTCCGCGTCGACGAGTATCCGGCCGTCGGACGCCGAGGTGGCCGAGGTGTCGGCGGCACGAACGCGTCGCACGGCCGTCGCTCTGCCCTTCGCGACGCGTGCGACGTTGACCGTGCCGTCGCGGCCACGTCGGGCGGTGCGCCACGCGACGTAGGCACCGTTGACCGTGGCCGCCTCGACCTCGTGGCCGTGCCGCAGAACGGGGAGCGCGACGGTCGGCGTGCGGCCGGCACAGACGTACGGGCGCCGGCCCGTCGTCTGGACGGCCAGGTCGTACGTCGCGACGAGCCGCGTGGCGGGACCAGGCCGAAGGTCGACGTCGACCTCGTCCCCGTCCTCGACGCTGCGCGTGCCCCAGGTCATCGTGACTGCTCCCGCGTCCGAGGCGGCCGCGCAAGGTCTCGCCGCCGCTCCCGCCGGCGGGACGCCGACGGCGAAGGGCCCGAAGGTCAGCGCCGCGGCCGCCAGCCCGAGGCCCGTAGAACCTGATGAGACACGTTGGGATGAGCGCATGGAGCCTGCCGGTGCTGACACGGGACGGGACGACATGGTCTGGAACCCCTCGGAACCCGGCGAGTTGCGTTCGGGGGAGATGGCGGACGCCATCGAACGCGAGAACGTCGAGAGCGCAAGCGCCACGTCTGCCGAGGTACGTTCGTCGGGTGCTCCCGGACGACCTGCGGCGATACGCCGATGCCGCCGGCGAGATCATCGCCCGCGAGTTCCAGGAACACCCCGTGGCCGGGGCACTCGATCGCGTCGTCGTGCGGTGGTTCTGGGACGGCCCACCGACGTACGTGACGGTCCATGGCCTCGGTCTCGACGATCCGGCGCCCGACCCGTTCGACGCGTGGTCTCCGCTGGAGTGGCCGAACATCGCCCGGGAGGACGGGCGAGCGGAGCGGATCTGGGTGGCCCCGGAGTTCGTGGCCGCCAGCGAGGGCCTCGCGGAGCGCTTCGGCCGGGACGAGTTCGGTGAGGTGACGGTGCTGGAGGCGACGGAGGGCGAGGACCACGTCCCAGCGCTGATCGAGGGGCTGCGGGGGCTCGCGGGTCGGCTCGACGCGCTCGGGGTGCGTCGGACCCCGGACCTCGCGGTCGCCGTCTGCCACTTCGAGGGTTGGGGATGGGAGGACACGCTCCCCCAGCTCAACGATCCCGCCGTGCTCTCGTCGTTGTCCGCTCGGGGCCTTCCGCTGAAGGAGCTCGAATAGGCGCGAGAGCGCCGAGGCGGCGGCCCGCGACCGGCGACCACGGTCTCGCGCCGGTCTGCCGCGCCGCAGGGCGGCGACCCGGACTACTCCCAGCGGAAGGTCGCGGCGGCGGCCGTCATCGAGACGACCGCCCAGAGCCCGAGGACCGTGAGGTGCTCGAACGGCACGTGGTGGCCGTCCTGCAGGACCTCGCGCAGGCCCGAGGAGAGCGCGCCGCTGGGCAGCAGCTCGAAGGCGCCCTGCGCGCCGCCGAGCTCCGACAGCGGGAACATGATCCCGCCGAAGACGAGCAGGACGAACCAGAGGATGTTGGCCAGCGCCAGCGTCGTCATCGCCCGCAGGGCGCCGGCGATGAGGAACGCCAGCCCGCAGAAGGCGGCGGTCCCGAAGGCCATGAGCAGCAGGACCGAGATCGGGTCGCCGTGCGGGTGCCAGCCCAGGGCGAGGCCGACGGAGACGAGCAGCGCGATCTGCAGCAGCTCGACGACGAGGACCGCGCCCGTCTTGCCCAGGAGCAGCACCGCGCGCGGCAGCGCGGTCGCGCCGAGCCGCTTGAGGACGCCGTACTGGCGGTCGAAGCCGGTCGCGATCGCCTGGCCGGCGAAGGCGGCCGACATGATCGCCAGCGCCAGGATCCCGGGGACGAAGAAGTCGGCCCGGCGGCCGTCGACGTCGATGAAGGAGAGCTTCGTGCAGACGACCAGCAGCCCGAGCGGCACGATCAGCGAGAGCAGCACCTGCTCGCCGTTGCGGAGCATGAGCTTCAGCTCCATCCACACCTGCGCGCGGACCATGCTGCCGAGGCTCGCTCGGCCCGGCCGCGGCGTGAACTCGCCGACGTCGTCGGCGGACGCGGGGGTCACGGCGCTCACGCGCGGAGCTCCCGGCCGGTCAGCTCGAGGAAGACGTCCTCGAGCGTGCGCTGCTTGACCTGCAGGCCGCCGAGGAGCACGCCGTGCTTGGCGCACCACGTGGCGACGCCCGCGACGAGCTGCGGCGTGACCGGCCCGACGACGAGGTACGTGCCCGGGGCGGGCTCGTGGACGAGGCAGTCCTCGGGCAGGTCGTTCGCGAGCGCGGCGACGTCGAGGCCGGGCACGGCCTGGAAGCGGACCTCGCGCTCGGCCTGGCCGCGGATCAGCTCGTCGCACGTACCGGTGGCGATGACCTTGCCGTGGTCGACGATCACGACGTCGTCGGCGAGTCGCTCGGCCTCCTCCATGTCGTGCGTGGTCAGCACGATGGAGACGCCGTCGCGGCGCAGGGCCTCGACGATCCGCCAGGTCTCGTGGCGGGCCTGCGGGTCCAGCCCGGTGGTCGGCTCGTCGAGGAAGACCATCTCGGGCCGGCCGACCAGGGCCATCGCCAGCGACAGGCGCTGCTGCTGGCCACCGGACAGCCGCCGGTAGGGGGTGTTCTGCACCGACGTGAGGCCGAGGCGCTCGAGCAGTGCGTCCGGGTCCATCGGGTCGGCGGCGTAGGACGCGACGAGCCGCAGCATCTCGCCGCAGCGGGCGGCCTGGTAGACGCCGCCGTTCTGGAGCATCACGCCGATCCGGGGGCGCAGCTCGTCGTTGTCGGCCCGCGGGTCCAGGCCGAGCACGCGGACGGTCCCGCGGTCCGCGCGGCGGAAGCCGATGCAGGTCTCGATCGTCGTCGTCTTGCCGGCGCCGTTGGGGCCCAGCAGCGCGAGGACCCGCGCGCGCTCGACGCGCAGCGAGACGCCGTCGACCGCGGTGCGGTCGCCGTAGCGCTTCACGAGACCGTCGATGACCAGCGCGGGGCCGACGGGGACGGGGCGCGACGCCGCGCTCACCGGGGTCGGATCCACGGCGACGTCAGCTTCGGGGGCTCGGGCGTGGGTCAGGCGCAACCCGACCATGATGCCCGAAACAGGACACCCGACGAGGCGTGCCCGGGCGTGAGGGTCCCCTCATCGAGCACCCTGTGCGACGCGTCACCGATCGGCGACGAACGTCGGCGGCGGGCTGCCGACGACGGTGATGGCGCCCGCGAACTCGGCCCGCAGCGGGGAGCGCTCCCACTCCTCGCGCAGGAGCCCGAAGACGTTGACGTCGAGGTAGTCGTCTCCGTGGCGGTGGTAGCCGCGCAGCACGCCCTCCTGCCGCAGGCCGACGCCCTGCAGCGCACGGGTCGAGCGCTCGTTGACGGGATTGGAGTAGGAGCCGAAGCGGTGCATGCCGAGCAGCTCGAACGCGAGGTGCTGCAGCAGGGCCTTGGACTCGCGGTTGGCGCCGGTCCCCCAGAAGTCGCGGCCGAACCAGGTGCCGCAGACGCAGCGCCGGTCGCGGACCGAGAACTCGTAGAGGCCCGTGATGCCGGCCGGGCCCAGCTCGTGGTGGACGGCGAGCAGGTCGAGCTTGAAGCCCAGGAGCCGCTCCTCCGGCAGGCCGGCGAGGAACCGGCGGGGCTGCGCGACGTCGGTGTACGGGCCCCACGAGAACCAGCGCGTGACCTCAGGATCGGAGGCCAACCGGAGCAGCTCCTCCGCGTCGTCCTCGGTCGGGATCCGCAGGGAGAGGGTCGGGCCGCGCAGCTCGAAGGGCATCGGGCGGCGAGCCTACCGGGGCCTCCGGCCCCGGGACCCGGTGGTGCGGCCCCGCCCGCAGCACCAGCACCTCGCCGTCGACGTGCGCGAGCAGCCAGCCGACGTCGTCGGCCGAGAGGCCGCCCTCGTCGTCGCCACCGGCCGGGACGACCAGCCGGTCGTGGCGCTCCTGGGCGACGAGGCGCCGGATCGCGTGGCGCCGCGTCCGACCCTGCACGACGCGCCCGTCGACCGCGACGCCGGCCCGCGTCAGGCGCCGCTCGACGGCCTCGAGCAGGTCGAGGGCGGCCGAGCCGGCGTCGGGCGTCGGCCGGTCGAGCGCGAGGCCGTAGGGGGTCGGCAGGAGGACGGCGGGGACGACGACGGCGTGGTCGGCGCGCGCCAGCCGCCCGGCGGCGTCGATCGCGGCGCACGGCAGGCCGTCGCCGGTCAGGGCGAGCAGGATCCGGCCAGGCGGGGCCGCGTCCCGCGCGCGGCGGCGGCTCGTCAGCCACGCGACCACCCCGGCTCCGGCGGCGCCGCCGAGGCCGAGGGTGGCGACGACGGCGGCGGCCTCCGCGAGCGGCGGCAGCGCGAGGAACGAGAAGGCGAGGGACGTCAGGTGGAGGGGGTCCATGGGTCAGCGCTCGGATCGGTCGAAGGGGTCCACGGGGCTTCAGCGCTCGGGGCGGTCGCGGCGGTCGGAGACGATGCGGACGTCGACGCCCGGCAGCCGGCGCCACAGGCGGACGGGCAGCGGGTCGCGGGCGCCGGAGAGCGCCGGCGGCAGCCAGGCGGCGGCGCGGCGCAGGCCGGTCGGGGGCCGCGGGACGCCGACGAAGACGTAGGTCGACCCGCGCTCGCGCACGACCCGGGCGGCGGCGACGTCGATGTCGTCGTCCTCGACCACGAGGAGCTCGACGCCGAGCAGGCCGCAGAGACTGCCCAGGCCGGCGAGGCGCTCCTCCGCGGCGGCGGACGGCCGGCGGCCCGGGCGCTGCACGTGGAGGACGTCGACGTGGGCGCGCAGCCGGCGTGCCGAGCGCCACGCCCGCCGCAGCACGCGCTGCCCGCTGCCGTTGGCGGAGACGAGGACGAGGACGCGCTCCCGGACGGCGTCGACGACGTCGTCCCCCAGGCGCGGCTGGTCGAGGTGCTCGGTGCGGGTCCCGACGGGGCCGGCGCCGTCGTCCCGGACGCGCGCGGGCCGCGCGGACAGGCGGCGCGCGCCGACCTCCTCGGCGACCTGCAGGAGCGCGGTCTCGCGCAGGGCCGTCAGGCGCTCGATCCGGAAGAAGTTGTTCAGCGCGGCAGGGACCCGCTCGACGGGGTAGATCTGGCCGTCGCGCAGCCGCTGCAGGAGCGCCTCCGGCGGCAGGTCGATGACCACGACGTCCTCGGCGTCGACGAGCACCCGGTCCGGCACGGTCTCGCGCACGCGGACGCCGGTGAGCTCCATCACCTGGTCGTTGAGCGACTCGAGGTGCTGGACGTTGACGGTCGAGATCACGTCGATCCCGGCGGCCAGCGCGACGTCGACGTCCTGCCAGCGCTTCGCGTGCTCCGTCCCCGGGGCGTTGGTGTGGGCGAGCTCGTCGACCAGGACCAGGAGGCGGCCCGCGTCGGCCGGGGGCGCCACACCGGCGGGGGCCGGCGGGCGCGCCTCCGGGGAGGAGGTCCCGGGGGTCGTCCGGATCGGGGCCGCTCCCCCACGCCCCGCCCGCGCGAGCAGCCCCGGCAGGTCGAGCTCGTGCTGGACGATCCCGCGGTGCTCGAGCGTCCGCCGCGGCAGGACCTCGAGGCCCTCGGTCTGCAGGGCCGTCTCGGCGCGGCCGTGGGTCTCGACGACCGCGACGACCGCGTCCCGGCCCGCGTCCCGCGCGCGGCGAAGGTCCTGGAGCGCCCGGTACGTCTTGCCGACGCCCGGGGCCATGCCGAGGAGGACGGTGTGGCGGCCGCGGTCGTGGGCCGCGCCGCGCTCGCCCCCGGGCGTGCGGGCGTCCGGGGCCGCCCCGGGCGTGCGGGACCCCTCGTCGCCCCGCACCACGCCGCCGTCGCCCGGGGGTCCCATCCCCTACGCCCCCAGCAGCCCGTGGACGACGAGGTCGATGAGCTTGATGCCGACGAACGGCGCGACGATGCCGCCCAGCCCGTAGACGAGCATGTTCCGGCGCAGCAGCGCGTCGGCCCCGACCGGCCGGTACTGCACGCCGCGCAGGGCGATCGGCACCAGCAGCGGGATCACCACCGCGTTGAAGACGATCGCCGAGATGATCGCCGACTCCGGGGTCCCGAGATCCATGATGTTGAGCTTCGCCAGCGGCCCCTCGGAGTCCCCCGGCTTCGCGAGCCACACGCCCGCGAAGATCGCCGGGAGGATCGCGAAGTACTTGGCGATGTCGTTGGCGATCGAGAACGTCGTCAGCGCGCCGCGGGTGATCAGGAGCTGCTTGCCGACCTCGACGATCTCGATGAGCTTCGTCGGGTTGGAGTCCAGGTCGACCATGTTCCCGGCCTCGCGAGCGGCCTGGGTGCCCGTGTTCATCGCCACCCCGACGTCGGCCTGCGCCAGGGCCGGGGCGTCGTTGGTGCCGTCGCCGGTCATCGCGACGAGCCGGCCGCCCTCCTGCTGCTCCTTGATCAGCGCGAGCTTGCGCTCCGGCGTGGCCTCGGCGAGGACGTCGTCGACGCCGGCCTCGGCGCCGATCTTCGCGGCGGTCAGGCGGTTGTCGCCGGTGACCATGATCGTGCGGATGCCCATGGCGCGCAGGCGGTCGAAGCGCTCCTTCATGCCCGGCTTGACGATGTCCTTCAGGTAGATCACGCCCAGGACGCGGCCGTCCTCGGCGACGCCCAGCGGCGTGCCGCCCTCGTTGGCGACGTGGTCGAGGGTCGTCTTCAGGTCGGCGGGGACGGGGTGGGCGGGATTCGTGTCCTCCACCCACCGCACCAGCGAGTCGCCGGCGCCCTTGCGCAGCGAGCGGATCGTCCCGTCGAGCGCCTCGACATCGACGCCGCTCATGCGGGTCTGCGCCGTGAACGGCACGAACTCCATGCTGCCGTCCGGATAGGGCGCGTCGGCCAGCCCGTGCTGCTCCTCGGCGAGCACGACGATCGAGCGGCCCTCCGGCGTCTCGTCCGACAGCGACGAGAGCCGCGCGGCGGCGGCCAGCTCCTGCACGCCGACGCCGGGCATCGGCAGGAACTCGGTCGCCTGGCGGTTGCCGAGCGTGATCGTGCCCGTCTTGTCCAGCAGCAGGACGTCGACGTCGCCGGACGCCTCGACCGCGCGACCGGAGAGCGCGAGCACGTTGCGGCGGACCAGGCGGTCCATGCCGGCGATGCCGATCGCGGAGAGCAGCGCGCCGATCGTCGTGGGGATCAGCGCGACCAGCAGCGCGATGAGCGTCGTCGCGGAGACCGTCGAGCCGGCGAAGGTCACGAACGGCCGCAGGGTGACGACGACGATCAGGAAGACGATCGACAGGCCGGCGAGCAGGATCCCGAGCGCGACCTCGTTCGGGGTCTTGCGGCGCGCCGCGCCCTCGACGAGGGAGATCATCCGGTCCAGGAACGAGCCGCCGGGCTCCTGCGTGATCTCGACCAGGATGCGGTCGGAGAGGACGCGGGTGCCGCCGGTGACGGCGCTGCGGTCGCCGCCCGCCTCGCGGATCACCGGCGCGGACTCGCCGGTGATCGCGGACTCGTCGACCGACGCGATGCCCTCGACGACGGTGCCGTCGCCGGGGATGACGTCACCCGCGTCGACGACCACGACGTCTCCGGGCCGCAGGTCCCCGGCGGCCTTCTCGGAACCGTCCTTCATCCGGGCGCTCGTCTCGGTCCGCATCGCGCGCAGCGCGTCGGCCTGGGCCTTGCCGCGGCCCTCGGCCAGCGCCTCGGCGACGTTCGCGAAGACCACCGTGAGCCACAGCCACGCCGCCACCACGAAGGCGAACCACGCCGGCTGGGCGCCGGGGTCGGGCGGGACCGCATCAGAGGACGAGATGCCGGTCGCCTGGCCGATCCAGATCGCCGTCGTCACGACCGCGCCGAGCTCGACGACGAACATCACGGGGTTCTTGATCTGCACCCGCGGGTCGAGCTTGACGAGGCTCTGGACCAGCGCGGGTCGGAGGATGCTCGGGTCGAGCAGGGAGCGGTCCTGACGCTCGGTCATCGGGTGCCTTCGGTGGTCGTGGTGGTGGTGGGCCCGGAGGCGGTCGGGCCGAACGACCCGGTCCGGGTCGCCCCGGTGGCGTCGGCCGGGCCGGCGCTCGCCGTCGTGCCGCGCATCCCGTCGAGCGCGAGGTTGAGCTGCAGGACGTTCACGCCGGGCTCGCCGAGGACGCCCAGCCCGCGGCCGCTGGTGTGGTCGTCGACCGCGGCGAGGACGCGGTCCAGCGGCAGGCCGCGGACCTTCGCGACCCGGCGCGCCTGGATCCGGGCGTTGGCCTGGGAGATCTGCGGGTCGACGCCCGACGCCGAGTCGGTGACCGCGTCGACCGGGATGCGGCCGACCGTCAGGCCGGGGTCGTACGGGCGCTCGAGCGCGAGGTAGGCGGCGACGTAGCCGTCGATCGCCTCCTTCGTGTCCTGGCCGTTGGGGCCGCGGTTGGAGAAGTACGTGGCGTTCGCGGAGTAGCCCGTGACCGACGGCCGCGACTGGAAGTAGCGGGGGTCGGCGACGAGGACCGGCTCGCCGTCGGCGTCCTTCTTCGGACTGCCGTCCGGGTTCGTGGCCTGGCGGCGGAAGTCCTGACCGATCAGGGTCGATCCGACGGCCTTCCCGTCGCGCTCGACGACCGAGCCGTTCGCGCGGCCGGGCATCGTCGCCTGGCTCAGGCCGGTGACGAGCAGCGGGTAGGCCAGGCCGAGGAGGACCGTGAGGACCACGACGGCGAGGAGGGAGGTGATGGCGTCCTTGCGCATGCGCTCAGGCCTTCTTCGGGGAGTCGGACGGCGGGGTCGGCGCGGCGGCCGACGGGCCGGCCGCGGGGGTGGACGGGCCGGCCGCGGGGGTGGACGGGCCGGGCATCAGTAGAGGTCGCCGGTCAGGGACTGCACGACAGGGCCGAGCAGGAAGGCCGGGAAGAACGTCAGGGCGCCGACGAGCACGATCACGCCGATCAGCAGGACGACGAAGGTCGGGCTGTCGGTGCGCAGCGTCCCGGCACTGATGAAGGCACCACCCGCCCCGGCCCTCTTCCGCACGAGCGACCCGGCGATCGCGAGGACGATCAGGATCGGGAAGCACCGCACGAACAGCATCGAGAGGCCGCCTATGAGGTCCGCGAACGTGATGCCGAAGGCCCCGTGGTTGTTGCCGTCGGGCTGGACGAAGCCGGTGTAGCCCGCGAACGCGGAGCCGTTGTTGTTGCCCTGCGAGAGGGAGGCGTAGAAGGACTCGGAGAAGCCCTGCGGGCCGCCGTTGGAGTTCGAGACCTTCCCGTGGTCGGTGCCGACGGCCAGGGCGGTCGCCGTCAGCACCGCCAGCGGCATGTACAGCGCCCCGAGCATCGCGAGCTTGATCTCGCGCGCCTCGATCTTCTTGCCGTGCAGCTCCGGCGTCCGGCCGACCATCAGCCCGCCGACGAAGACGGCCAGCACGATGAACAGCAGCATCCCGTAGAGGCCCGATCCGACCCCGCCGAAGATCACCTCGGACGAGCCCATGCCGATCATCGGGACCAGGCCGCCGAGCCCGGTCAGGGACTCCATCGAGCTGTTCACCGCGCCGGTCGACGTGACCGTGGTGACGGCGTTGAAGAGCGAGGAGCCGCCGATGCCGAAGCGCTGCTCCTTGCCGAGCAGGTTGCCGCCGGTCGTGCCGTCCGCCGAGGACGTGATCAGGCCCGCGGCGTGCTGCGCCGGGGAGCCGTGCTGCTCGGCGAGCGTGATCACGACGGCGAGGACGACGAACATCAGGGCCATCGCCCCGAAGACCGCCCAGCCCTGTCGGCGGTTGCCGACCATCCGGCCGTAGGTCGCCGTCAGCGCGGCCGGAATCGCCAGCACGAGGACCATCGAGAAGAAGTTGGAGAACGCCGTCGGGTTCTCGAACGGCATCGCCGAGTTGACGTTGAAGAAGCCGCCGCCGTTGGTGCCCAGGAGCTTGATGACCTCCTGCGAGGCGACCGGCCCCCGGAACAGCGTCTGGGTCCCGCCCGCCACGGTGTGCAGGTCGGTGGGTCCGCCGAGGGTCTGCAGCGCGCCCTGCGTGACGAACACCAGCGCGCCGAGGATCGAGATCGGCAGGAGGACGTAGACGACCGCCCGCACGAGGTCGACCCAGAAGTTGCCGAGGCTGCCGGCGCGCCGGTCGGCCGGGTCGGTGTTGCGCGCCGCGATGCCGCGGACGACCGCGATCAGGACGACGATGCCGACGGCCGCGGAGACGAAGTTCTGGACCGTCAGCCCGACCATCTGGGCGACGTTCGACAGCGTCGTCTCGCCCGCGTAGTACTGCCAGTTCGTGTTCGTGACGAACGAGCTCGCGGTGTTGAACGTGACGTCCCACGGGGCGGCGCCGACCCCGCGGTCGCCCGGGAGCGAGCCCTGCAGGCGGAGCAGCAGGTAGAGCAGGAGCCAGGACGCGAACGAGAAGAGCAGGACGCTCGTGGCGTACGCCTTCCAGTCCTGGCCGACCGGGCCGTACACGGGTGCCCCGAGCCCGGACGGATCGGGATCGCCGTCGTCCCCGCGACGCACGGGGTGGGGCCCGACCGTCTTCACCTCCCTCCGGACGCGGATGAGCCGGAGGAGCGTGCGCTCCAGCGGCCCGGCGACGGGGCTGAGGAGCACCCGCTCGCCGGCGAAGACCTTCGCCATGTAGCCGCCGAGCAGCGGGGTGATCGCGACGACGACGGCGAGCAGCAGCGCGAGCTGCACCCAGGCCATCAGATGGCCGCTTTCGTCGAGATCGTGGATGTGGGGTGCGTTCCGGGCGGTGTCCTGAGGTCGCACGGCGCCGAGAGACATGCCGGGGGCATGACTGAGGCGCCGGGGGGCGTCAGGTGCCGTCCGGGACGTGCACCACGCCGCGAGATCGCGGAAGCGGCCATCTAGAGCTCCTCCCCCCGCAGCAGCGCGTACAGGAGGTACGCGCCGACGATCAGGGCGGCGACGAGGCCGAGGACGGCTGACCCGCTCATGCGTGGTCCAGCCCTTCGATGAGGAGCAGCATCGCGACGAAGAAGACGGCCGCGATGCCGACGGCGAGGAGATCCATGTCTCCACGGTGCGCCCCGGCGCGTCAACCCCGTGTGGGGTCTCCGGCGACGGCATCAAGATGCTGTGAAGAGGGGCCGTGCGCCCCGGCACACGCGCGTCGGAACGGCGGCCGTGCGACCCTCGGTGCATGGCGACACCCGGAGACCCGACCACCGGCCAGGGCCCCGACGACGCAACCCTCGTCCTCGTCCCCGACGACGAGGCGGCCCGCTCCCTGGCGGGCGTCCCGGGGTTGCGCACGGCGATCTACGACCCGGCGTCGGGCGACGTCCCCGAGGACGGCCGGGCCGCCGAGGCGATCCTGCTCTCCAACGATCCGGGCCACGCCGACGCGGTCTTCGCGCTGCTGGGCCGGCTGTCGCGGCTGCGGCTCGCCCAGACCCTGAGTGCCGGGTACGAGTCGTGGGACGGGCGGCTGCCGGACGGGGTGTTGCTCAGCAACAACCGCGGGGCCCACGGGGGATCGACCGGCGAGTGGGTCGTCGCGGCGCTCCTGGCGGTGGTGCGGGACCTGCCCGCCTTCGTCCGCAAGCAGGACGCGCGGGAGTGGGATCAGCGCGGCAGCGGGACGCTGCTGGAGACCCGGGTGCTCGTCCTCGGCGCCGGCGACATCGGGCTCAACGTCCGCGACCGGCTCGTCCCGTTCGGGGTCGAGGTGCTGCTCGGCGCCAGCCGCGCCCGCGACGGCGTCCTCGGACCCGACGACGTGCCGGGCGTCCTCGGCGACGTCGATGCGGTCGTCCTCGTCCTGCCGCTGACCGACGCGACCGAGCACCTCGTCGACGCCGCGTTCCTCGGCCGCATGCGGGACGGCGCGATCCTCGTCAACGCCGGACGCGGGGCGCTCGTCGACACCGACGCGCTCGTCGCCGAGCTGTCCGCCGGACGCCTGCGAGCGGCCCTGGACGTCACCGACCCCGAGCCGCTCCCCGACGACCATCCGCTGTGGTCCGCACCGGGCCTCCTGCTGACGCCGCACGTCGGCGGCGTCGTCGACGGCTGGCGCCGCCGCGCCCTGGCCGTGGCCGGCGAGCAGCTGCGCATCTTCGCGGCGGGCGGGCGCCCGGAGAACGTCGTCGGCGACTGAGCTCCCAGCCCGTCATCCTGTCGGCATGACCGAGCTGCGCGCCGGACCCCTGAGCGCCGTCTGGCGCCCCGACGTCGGCATGGTCGGCGCGTCGCTGACGCACGACGGCGAGGAGCTGCTCGGTCAGCGCGGCGGACTCCAGGCCTACCGCGAGCGCGGCTCGGCGTTCGGGATCCCGCTGCTGTCGCCCTGGGCCAACCGGCTGTCCGCGCTCTCGTACCCGAGCGCGCACGGCCGCGTCACGCTCGACCCCGCCCGCGTCAAGCTCGACGGCAACGCCCTGCCGAAAGACGGCGCGATGGCCGGGCGCGAGTGGCTGGTCGAGCACGCCGCGTCCGACTGGCTCGTGGCCTCCTTCGACGCCGACGAGCCCGTCCTCGCGGTCTTCCCGTTCCCGCACAGCCTGCGCGTCTCGGTGCGGCTCTCGCCGGACGCGATGGAGGTCACGACGTCGCTGACGGCCACGGGCGACGTCGCCGTCCCGCGGAGCTTCGGCTGGCACCCCCTGTTCACGCTGCCGGGCGTCGCCCGCGAGGACCTCGAGCTGACGCTGCCGGTCGTGCGCGAGAGCTCGCTCGACGACCGCGGGATCCCGACCGGCCGCGTGCACGTCCCGCACTGGACCGACGGCCCGCTGGGCGACCGGACGCTGGACGCCGAGTACCCGGTGCTCGACGGGGCGCTCGTCCTGCGGGGCGGCGGCCGGCGGCTGACCGTCCGGTTCGGCTCCCCCGAGTACCCGGTCGGGCACGCGTGGGCGCCCGCGGGCGAGTCGTTCGTCGCCTGGGAGCCGATGACCGCGCCGACCAACGCGCTGGTCACCGGCGACGGGCTCGAGTTCGTGGCGCCGGGCGCGACGACCTCGTCGACGTTCGTGGTCGAGGTGGCGCGGGACTGACGCGGGCCGCCGGAGCGTCGGGGCCGGGGCGTCGCGGCCAGGGCCGCAGCGCCGCGGCCCGCGCGGCAGCGTCGTCGGCCCTTGGTCGCGCCGATGTTCGCGGTGGCGCGACCGGACCCGCGGCGTACCGCGCCTGGGGCGCCTACGGGGCCAGCGTGAACACCTTGATGGCGACGGGCTTGGCCCGCGTCGGGCACGAGGGCCAGCACCGCGTTCCAGGACCCGGTGCACCACACGGGCGCGCCGGTCGGGACCTCGATCGCGACGGCGGCGGCGGGCACGGGCACCGGGACCGGCGCCGGGGCGGGAGCCGGGGCCGGCGCGGGCGTCGGCGTGACCGGCTCCTTCGCGTTCGCGCGGCAGCGGGCCAGCGAGCTCGTCGTCGTGCGGAGCTTGCGCTGCGCCGCCTTCCGGGCCTTCGGGGTCTTCGCCGTGCGCAGCTTCTTCTTCGCGGGCACCCCGACCACGGCCGGGCCCACCGACCGACGCGTCGCCCGGCCCGCCGACGACGCCCGCCGTGGGCCGGTCGACCGCCGGTCCGTCCGCCGGCCGCCGCGGATGCCGCCTTCGGAAGGGGAGCGTCCGGTCCGGTTGTACTCTCCAGCCAATGTCCCCCGATACCTCGAGCGGCACCGAGCCGAACCGCTGGGCCGCCCTGGCCCTGATCGCGGTCGCGCAGCTCATGGTCGTCCTCGACGCGACGATCGTGAACATCGCGCTCCCCTCGGCGCAGAGCGATCTCGACTTCTCGACCGACAGCCGCCAGTGGGTCGTCACGGCCTACGCGCTGGCGTTCGGCAGCCTGCTGCTCATCGGCGGCAAGCTCGGCGACCTCTTCGGGCGCAAGTGGACGTTCATCGGCGGTCTGATCGGCTTCTCCCTCGCGTCGTTCGTGGGCGGCCTCGCGCCCTCGTTCGGCGTGCTGGTCGCGGCGCGGGCGCTCCAGGGCGTCTTCGGGGCGCTGCTGGCGCCGGCGGCGCTGGGCCTCCTGACCGTGACCTTCGCGGACTCGCCGGACCGGCCGAAGGCGTTCGGCATCTTCGCCGCCGTCGCGACCGCCGGCGCGTCCGTCGGGCTGCTGCTCGGCGGGGTCCTCACCGATGCCCTCTCGTGGCGCTGGTGCCTCTACGTCAACCTCGTGATCGCGGTCCCGGCGGCGTTCGCCGCGCTGCGGCTCATCCCCGCCGAGCGTCAGACGCACCGGCCGCGGATCGACTGGGTCGGGACGGCCCTGGCCTGCACCGGCCTGTTCGCATTGGTGTTCGGGTTCTCGGAGGCCCAGCGCGACTCGTGGGAGGCGGCGTCGACGATCGTCTCGCTGGTCGCCGCGGTGGTCCTGCTCGCCTCCTTCGTGCTCACCCAGCGGCGTGTCGACAACCCGCTGCTCCCGCTGCGCATCATCTGGGACCGGGCCCGCGGCGGCGCGTACCTGTCGATCGTCGTCGCGTCGTCGGGCATGTTCGCGGTCTTCCTGTTCCTCACGTACTTCCTGCAGGAGAACCTCGGCTACTCGCCGCTGAAGACCGGGGTCGCCTTCCTCCCGATGTCGGTGATGATCTTCATCGTCGCCCCCACGATCCAGACGAAGGTGCTGCCGCGCGTCGGCGTCCGTCCGATCGTGATGACGGGCATGACGCTCGGCTTCCTCTCCATGCTGCTGTTCTTCACGCAGCTGGACCCGTCGTCCACGTACGCGGGCGGGGTGCTGCCCGGCCTCGTGATGATCGGGATCGGCATGCCGTGCGTCTTCGCGCCGTCCTTCGCGACCGCCACCCTGGGCGTCGACCGCCAGGACGCCGGCGTCGCGTCGGCGATGGTCAACACGTCGCAGCAGGTCGGCGGCGCCGTCGGCACGGCCGTGCTGTCGACGATCTTCGTCCACGCGACGTCGTCGTACGTCTCGAGCCACGAGCGGACCGCGACCCTGGCGTCCGACGCCGCCGTCCACGGCTACACGACCGCCTTCACCTTCGCCACCGTCCTCTTCGGGGTCGGCTTCGTGATCGCGGCGGTCGTCCTCCCGCGGCGCATCACGCCGCAGCACCAGGCCGCCGCCGACCCGGTCGTCCCGTCGCCCGAGGGCGCCTGATCCCGGACCGGGTGCGGCGGGAGCGCGCCGCCCGGCCGGGCGGCGGACTCCCCGCCGCCCCGGATCAGCCCAGGCCGTCGACGAGGTCCGCGACCGAGTCGACGATCCGCGTCGGCACGTACGGGAAGCGCTCGGCCGTCGCGCGGGTCGCCACGCCCGTGAGCACCAGCACGGTCTCGAGGCCCGCCTCCAGGCCGGACACGACGTCGGTGTCCATCCGGTCGCCGATCATCGCCGTCGTCTCGGAGTGCGCGTCGATGCGGTTCAGGGCCGAGCGCATCATCAGCGGGTTGGGCTTGCCGACGAAGTACGGCTCGACGCCCGTCGCCCGGCTGATCAGCGCGGCGACCGAGCCGGTCGCCGGCAGCGACCCCTGCGGCGACGGGCCGATGTTGTCGGGGTTGGTGGCGATGAAGCGGGCGCCGGCGTCGATCAGCCGGATCGCCTGGGTGATCCGCTCGAAGCTGTAGGTGCGGGTCTCCCCCAGCACCACGTAGTCGGGCTCGCGCTCGGTCAGCGTGTAGCCGGCGTCGTGCAGGGCGGTCGTGAGGCCCGCCTCGCCGATGACGAACGCCGAGCCGGTCGGGCGCTGGTCGGCGAGGAACGACGCGGTCGCCAGCGCCGAGGTCCAGATCGCGGTCTCCGGGACCTCCAGGCCACTCGCCTTCAGCCGGGCGGAGAGGTCGCGCTGCGTGTAGATCGAGTTGTTCGTCAGGACGAGGAACGGCCGGCCGAGCTCGGCGAGGCGCCCGAGGAAGCGGTCGGCGCCGGGCACCATGCGCTCCTCGTGGACGAGCACGCCGTCCATGTCCATCAGCCAGGACGAGATCTCGCGGAGCGCCATCTGCCGCCAGCCTAGCGGGGCCCGGCCGCGCTCCCCGCGGGCCGCGCGGGCGGACGGACGGGTGTCCGTCACGGACGCCGTACGACCCCGGGGCGAGGCTCGCGCGCGGCGCCGTCCCCGCGTCCCCGGACCGCGTCCCGCCGACGGGTCGTGCTCGCATCCGTCGCCCGCGTCCGTACCATGGTCGTGAATGACCACCGCCCTGGACGACGAGTCCTCCAGTCCCGAGCGTGCGACCCCGCACGCCGATGACGAGCCTCCTCGAGGTGCCGGGCGCGCCCCAGCGCGCGCCCGCCCCCTGACGGAGGCCCCCCAGCCCGAGCACGGTCGCCACCGATGACCGAGGTGCTCCTCATCCTCGTGGCGCTGGCCCTCGTGGCCGCGTGCGGCGCGTTCGTCGCCGCCGAGTTCTCCCTGATCACCGTCGACCGCAACGCGATCGACCGGCTGGCCGAGGAGGGCGACCGGCGCGCGTCCAGCGTCTCGAACGCGCTCCGGACCCTGTCGACGCAGCTCTCGGGCGCCCAGCTCGGGATCACCGTCACGAACCTCGCGATCGGCTTCCTCGCCGAGCCCGCGGTCGCGCGGCTCGTCGACGGCCCGCTGGAGTCCGCCGGCCTGAGCGACACCGCCGCCAAGGGCGTCGCGGTCGTCATCGCGCTCGTCCTGGCGACCGCGATCACGATGGTCTTCGGCGAGCTCGTCCCGAAGAACCTCGCGATCTCCAAGCCCGTCGCGACCGCCCGCGCCGTCGCCGGATTCCAGCGCGGCTTCACGCACGGCACCGCGTGGCCGCTGCGCGTCCTCAACGGCGCGGCCAACCGCCTCCTGCGCCGCATCGGCATCGAGCCGCAGGAGGAGCTCGCGTCGGCCCGCTCCGCGCAGGAGCTCTCCTCGCTGGTGCAGCGCTCCGCCGAGCAGGGAACGCTCGAGACGAACACCGCGACCCTGCTGCAGCGGTCCCTGGCGTTCGGCGAGCGCCGCGCCGACGACGTCATGACCCCGCGCACGCGGATGAAGGCGATCGACGACGACGAGACGGTCGCCGCGGTCCTCGAGCTGGCGCGGGAGACCGGCCACTCGCGGTTCCCGGTCGAGGTCGAGGACTCCGAGGAGATCGCCGGCATCGTCCACATCCGCCACGCGGTCGCCGTCCCGTATGAGCAACGGCACACGAAGCTCGTCCGCGACGTCATGGTCGAGCCGGTCGTCGTCCCCTCCTCGCTGGAGCTCGACCCGCTGCTGGCCGTCCTGCGCCGCGGCGGCCTGCAGATCGCGGTCGTCGTCGACGAGTTCGGCGGCGTCGACGGCATCGTCACGCTCGAGGACCTGATCGAGGAGATCGTCGGCGAGGTGCTCGACGAGCACGACGACCGCACGTCCGTGGCCCGCGTCCAGCCCGACGGCTCGTGGCTGATGCCCGCGCTGTTGCGGCCCGACGAGGCGGAGGACATCATCGGCGTCGACGTCCCGGAGGACGAGGACTACGAGACCCTCGGCGGCCTCGTCGCATTGCACCTCGAGCGGATCCCCGACGTCGGCGACGAGGTCGTCATCGAGGGTCCCGACGAGGAGGATCCCCACCACCGCATCACCTTCAAGGTCAACACGATGGACGGCCTGCGCGTCGACGAGCTGCGGGTCGTGGTCGAGGAGCTCGAGCGTCCCGACGAGGGCGAGGACGACGACCAGGAGGACGAGCGATGAACGACGGCCTCGGCATCCTCGTCGCGGTCGTCCTGCTCGGGCTGAACGCGTTCTTCGTCGGCGCCGAGTTCGCGCTGATCTCCGCCCGCCGCAGCGAGATCGAGCCGCGGGCGGAGGAGGGCTCGCGGGTCGCCAGGATCACGCTCGGCGCCATGGAGCACGTGTCGCTGATGATGGCCGGCGCGCAGCTGGGCATCACGATCTGCTCGCTCGGTCTCGGCTACATCGGCGAGCCCGCGGTCGCGCACGTCATCGAGCCGCTGCTGCACGACGTCGGCCTGGGCGAGTCCCTGCTGCACCCGATCGCCTTCGCGATCGCGCTGCTGCTCGTCGTCTTCCTGCACGTCGTGATCGGCGAGATGGTGCCGAAGAACATCGCGCTGGCCGGCCCCGACCGCGCCGCGCTCGTCCTCGCGCCCCCGCTCGTGCTGATCGTCCGCGCCCTGCGCCCCGCGATCGCGGCCCTGAACTGGATCGCGAACATCACCCTGCGCTCCGTCGGCGTCGAGCCGAAGGACGAGGTCACCAGCGCGTTCACCCGCGACGAGGTCGCCGGGCTCGTCGAGGAGTCCCACCGCGAGGGCCTGTTCGAGCACGGCGAGGGCCGCCTGCTGCTCGACGCGCTGCAGTTCGAGGACCGCACGGCGCAGGCGGTGCTGCTCCCGATGCGCGACCTGGTGACCGTCTCGACGCGGGCGACACGGGCGCAGGTCGAGGCGCTCGCGGGCGAGACCGGGTTCTCGCGGTTCCCCGTCCTGCTCCCCGACCGGACGCTGTCGGGCTACCTGCACCTCAAGGACCTCCTGGCCGAGGACGACGGGTCCCGCGACGAGGTCGTGCCGGAGCGCGACCGCCGGACGCTGCCGACCGTCGCGATCACCGACCGCCTGCGGACGGTGCTGCAGACGATGCAGCGCTCGCGGGCCCACCTGGCCAGCGTCGTCGACGCCGGCGGCCAGGTGCTGGGCGTCGTGGCGCTCGAGGACGTCCTCGAGGAGCTCGTCGGCGAGATCCGCGACGAGAGCCGCCGCGCGGCGGCCTGAGCGGGTCGGGAACCCCGGAGGACCCATCGGCGTTCCCCCGGGTGATGAGCGACCCACCTGACGACGACGCGCTGCTCGCCGCCGCGCAGCGGGACGGCGCGGCCTTCGAGGCCGTGTTCGACCGCCACTTCGCCGCGATCCACCGCTTCGCCGCCCACCGGATCGACCGCGACGCGGCCGACGAGATCGCGGCGGAGACATTCGTCCGGGCCTACGCGGCGCGGATGCGGGCCCACACGGTCGAGGGCAGCCTGCGCGCCTGGCTGTGCACGATCGCGAACAACCTCGTCCGCGACGAGCTGCGGCGCCGGGAGCGCGCCGGCCGGGCCGGCCTGCGGCTGCGCGGCACCGAGGCGTCCGCCGGGCCCCGCGCCGCGGCGGCCCTGGACCCCGCCCGCGGCCTGCCGCGCGACCCCGCCCTCGACGACGCCGTCGCCGCCCTGCGCGAGGAGGAGCGCGAGGCCCTGCTGCTGCTCGCCTGGGGCGAGCTCTCGTACGCCGAGATCGCCGTCGCCACCGGCGTGGCCCTGGGCACCGTCCGCTCCCGCCTGCACCGCGCCCGCGAGGACGTCCGCGCCCGACTGGCCCGGGAGGGCCGACCTCCGGGCGCCCCGGTGCCCCACCCCCACGGCCGCGGCCGGGACGTCGTCCCCGCCGCGGTGACCCCGACCCCGCGATCCGTGGAGCAGCGATGACCGACGAGACGACGTACCCCGAGCTGGACCGCCTGCGGGCGGTGCACGACGAGATCCCGGCGCCGGCCCCGGACGCGACGGCCGCGGCGCGCGAGCGGCTGCGGGCGGCGATGACGGCCGACGGCGCCGGGGTCGCGCGGGAGCGGCTGTGGTCGGCGATGGCCGACGACGGCGTCGCGCCGCGGTCCCGCGACCGGCGGCACGACCCGCCGGCCGAGGAGGCTCCGCGCGCCGCCGCGCCCGGGGGCCGCAGACCGGCGTGGGCCGGCCGGTTCCTGCGGCGCCCCGGCCGCCGGTCCGTCGTGTTCGCGACCGCCGGCCTCGCCGTCGCCGCGATCGTCGTGACGACCACCGGCCTGGCCGGCGGCGGCGTCGACGTCGTGGCGCGGGCCGAGGCGGCCCTGAGCTCCGGCGGCCCGGTCGTCCACGTGGTGTCGCGCGTGGAGGACCTGATGCCCGACGGACGGCCGCTGACGACCGGCGTCCTCGGTCCGCGCGGCGAGTTCGCGCGGCTCGGCCCGACCGTCGAGTCGTGGGCGACCGGGAGCCCCCTGCGGTTCCAGGTCCGCCAGGCCGCGCTCGACGACGGCCGCAGCGTCGGCTACCAGCGCTCCGGGCTGACCGCCGAGGGCTCCTACTGGGAGCTGGACGCGACCGGCGGGGGGCCGCCGCCGCGGCAGGACCCGCCGCCGGAGGTCCTCGAGAGCGTCGCCCGCAGCCTCAACGGTGGCCTCGGCCCCGACCCGACCGCCGGCATCCGCCGCCTGCTCGCGGCGGGCGCGTTCCGCAGCGCCGGCGAGGAGACGGTCCGCGGCCGGCGCGCGCGCCGCCTGGTGGCCGACGTCGAGGGACCGTCCGGGACCGTCGACCAGCGCACCGAGTACCTCGTCGACGCCGACGACTTCCAGCCGCTGGAGGTCCGGGTCTACCGGCGGACCGGCGCGTCGAGCCCGCAGTCCACGACGATGGCCCAGCCGGCGACCACGGCCACCGTCCCGGAGGCGACCACCCCCGCTACGGCGGCCCCTCCGGCGGAGACCACCCCGCGCCCGGCGAGCACGACCACGACCCCCGCGGCGAGCGCTGGATCGCGCGGACGATGAAGAAGAGCACCGTGCCGATGATCACGAAGTTCAGGGACACCGTGATGAAGGTGCCGATCCTGAGCGGCGTGT